>CADBAC010000118.1 GCA_902792495.1 Ruminococcus flavefaciens
CATCCTTTTTCATAGCGGCGTTCATAAACCGCTTTGCGCCTGTTTTAAGCCTGTCCTTAGCGGCAAGGAGATAAACGGAGATGATAAATGCCACCAGCCAGTTTACCACGCCCTTACCTGCGGATGTGGAAGCGCTGATTATCTTTGAGGAGTTGTCCGAAATATAGTCAACGATGGTATTGATTATATCCTCTGATGAATTGAGGAGATTCTGAACTCCCGATGCATTGGGCGATTCCGAGAAGGAAAGTCCGAAATCGTTGAGCAATTTCAGTAGTGACGAAGCATATGATCCCAGATTTGAAACGAAATTAGTGATACTTTCAAGAAGCTGTGGGATAAGGGTGATGATTATCATCATCAGGAACAGCAGGACCGTAGTAACAGCAAGACCTACTGAAAACGACCATTTCGTCGTATCTTTCTTGAAAAATTTTACTTTACTGAATATTTTTTTCTCATATAGCTTTGCAAGGGGGTTCATAAGATAAGCAATAGCCGCACCGCCGATAACCGTTGAGAAATATCCTATAAACGTACCGATACCGCCTAAGACGGTGTCAAGGTTTGAAAGGATAAAAAACAGCGTGACCGTTATGCAGCCTGCCACAGCATTGGCAAACCACCTTTTGCTCATAAGGTCTTTAAAATGTTTCATTGCGCACCTTTTTTAAAATTAATTTTACATATTAATTATACTCTTACTGTTTCCCGTTGTCAAGTCAATTATAGTGATATTCCTGTGAAAACAAGCTGACGGCAGCTTGACCCCGATCACGATTCGGCGCAGGCGCCTTACTTTGTACGTTTCGCTTAGTCTGCTTTCGCTCGCTGTCACTTCTTTTTATAATAAATATTGCCCCGAAATTCAGATAATTCACAATATAAGGGCGCACACTGTGCGCCCCTACGAAATTATTCACGCAAAATAGCCGTATTGTATGACGGCCATTGACCGTCCTTACAATCGATCATCCGTTATTTACTGCCGGTGCTGTTCTTTTCTGTGGTGCTGTGCTGTTATAGCGTGCCTTGCTTACGACTATCGTGAGAAGCGCCATGACAACTGCAAATGCGGCTTCTATAAGCATATACTGCATTAACTTGGTGCTGTCGAAAGTCTCTGTGCCGTCCAGCAGCATATTAGCTTTGATGTACCAGAATGCAGGCATGAAACGAGCCGCTGAAAGTACGCCTGCTCCGAGAAGTTCCTGCTCTACGAATACACCGCACATGAAGCTCATTCCGAGGCTGACAGCCTGATTGATGAAGTTTATTATATCCATGTTGTTTACAAATGCCGACAGGAATACAGTTATCGAGCCTGCCACAAGAGTATAGATAAAGCTGTTGAGCACTGCAAGCCACGCTCTGCCCTTGTACACACCGCCGTAGAGTATCATTCCTGCTATGACAAATATGAGCCATACTCCGATAACGAATACTGCACTGCCGAGAAGTACCTGCTTTGTATAGGAAGACGAATCAAGGCTTGAGCAGTTTGTACGGTAGCGTATCTCCTTATTGTTCATTGCCATGAGCACGGGGCAGAGTGTACCGATGACTGCCGCAATGAGAATATACGCCATGTAGCGGTAATATTCTGCAAAGTCACGGGGATAGTCTGCATTTCCCTCATCAGTGAAGCTGATAACTTTCACATCCGCATCCGCTGTAAGAGCCTCCTTAGCGCTCTGAGAAGCTGTGAGAGCGTCCTCGCCGCCTGCAATGTAAGCCGATACAGATGAGAAGTAGCTGTTGATGTCCTGTTCGAGAAGCATAGAATTGTAGCTCTCATGCATATGCCTTGAATCGATTATGCCTTCAGTCTCACCTTTTGCAAGGCGGTCGGCAAAGCCCTTGTTGATGCTGATGACACGGTCAACTGACATATAGAACAGTGAATCCATTACAACTTCCTCATCGTTTTTCAGTTCCTTGATAGTATACTTTTCAGCAAGGTAATCCGAAAACTCACGGCTTTCGGGAGTATCGTCCTCATCGAAAATGCATATACCTATCTTTGATCTGCTCTCCTTGACGAACATTTCCGCTGTTGAACCCGAATTCGACGAATTCAGCGACATAGGGATCGCTATACCGAGGAATATTCCCACATAGAGCATTGCATATCTTATCCTCTTTTTCAGCACCTTCATGAAAACCTTAAAGATCTGCATATTTCTTCCTCCTTGTAACGATAATGCCTGCGGCTGTGCAGACAGCGGTTATGATAAGCATTGTTATTATCCTTGAGATGAAGCGTGAATAATCGCTGTACATATTCAGGCTGAACAGCGAATCTGCTACAACTGTTGCAGGATTTATCTTGTTGAGCCACGGGATGTGCTCAGCTATGATACCCTTCATCTGTCCCATCATAAGGCCGCTGAGGAAGCATGAGAACATCGATACTGCCATGACTATACCAATTTTAGCCTCAAAGCTGAAACGGTTCACAGAGCCGAAGAAGAAACCGAATGAAACTCCGAGTATTCCTCCCAGTATCGCCGCAACGTACACCAGAGGCAGTCTGTCGCCGAAGTCTATTTTCAGCACGAAATGCGTGAACGTTACACAGAGTATCATACAAGCCGACTGCATTATATAGCTTCCTGCGAGGTCAGCAAGCATCGAGACGGATTTAGGTGTAGGGGAACAATTCTTTCTTGCTCCGAGAGCTGAGAGATTAGCCTGATTCTGAACGGTGATATGCAGTCCTGTTACAGAGCCGTACATAGCCACCATTGCAATAAGGTTGTAGAAATACTGCACATAGATATCAGGGTCGCCGTGTGTCATGGGAATATCTTTGCAGGCTGAAACATCCTCTGAAAGCTTGTCAACGACCGCCTGTATCTTTGAGGGATCTTTTTCAGCGGTATCCTTGATTATCTTCTCGTTGACACCGTACTGCTCAACGAAAGTTTTCAGTATCACCTGATCCATTTTCTGTTCGGTAACCGAAAGCGAAAGCTTGTCGCCGACATAGATTATACCGCTTACCTTGCCTTCTTTCAGAAGCTGCATGGCGTTGTCCTCATCGGTATACTCAACAGCTAAAAGCGGCTCGTCGGCTTCTTCAAGTGAATCTATCACCTGGCGGAACACAGCGTTATCCGAAGTTTCAACTACTGCTGTCGGAATAGACCTGAACAGCACATCATTCTCATAAACATTGCCGAACGCAACCTTGAAAAGAGTTCCAAGCAGGATCGGGAAAAGCATTAGCCAGAAAAGGAAGCTCTTAATCCTGAAACCCGAAAGCAGCATATATTTAAGATCATGGAAAAACATATTAATCCTCCTTGTCTCTGAGAGCCTTTCCTGTTATCTCAAGGAAAACATCGTTAAGTGTGGGAAGTTCGCTGTAAACTCTGCCGAAAGCCATATCATGCTTCTGAAGCACATCGAGGATGCGTATGAGATTATGCTTGCCTCCCGAACAGTAAACAGTCAGCTTTTCGCCGTCGTGGTCTGCCTGATATACGTGGGGCAGATTCGATATCTCCCTGATGATATCCTCGGATACATTGAGAATCTCTATATTCACAGTCTCGGTATTGCGTATCATTCGTTTCAGTTCATCTTTAGTGCCCTCAGCTATCTTTCGTCCCTTGTCCATGATAGCTATGCGGGTGCATATCTGCTCGACCTCCTCCATGTAGTGAGAAGTATAGATAATAGTAGCGCCCTGCTTGTTGAGTTCCTGTATTCCTTCGAGGATATTGTTTCTGCTCTGCGGATCGACTGCAACCGTAGGCTCGTCAAGGATTATCAGCTTAGGCTTGTGAGCGATACCGCAGGCTATATTCAGACGGCGGAGAAGACCTCCCGAAAGCTTTTTCGGATAGAACTTTCTGAAATCCTCCAGTCCCACGAATTTTATGGCATCCTCAACGCACTTCCTGCGCTCCTCCTTGTCGGTTATGTAAAGGCCGCAGAAATAGTCGATATTCTCGCTGACGGTAAGTTCATCGTACACCGCAACATTCTGCATGATAACTCCTATCTCCTTCTTTATGTCATAGGCTGTGGGAGTCATTTCCTTGCCGAAAACTTCGATATCGCCCTTGTCAAAAGCAAGAAGCGAAAGCAGACAGTTTATGGTAGTGGTCTTGCCCGAGCCGTTAGGACCGAGAAGCCCGAATACCTCGCCCTCTTTTATATCAAGGCTGAAATGGTCAAGGGCAATAAGCTCGCCGTATCTTTTTACAAGGTTATTTATCTTTACAACTGTGTTTGCCATATTGTTGTACCTCCTTTGGTTTATGTATCCATTATACACCATGAAAAGCAAATGCGGTAGTGTCCGCAGTCAGTATTTTCATATGACATTTGTCATAATGATCTTCACGCTGACTGCACTTGCATGGATCAGCTTCATATGCTATAATATTTATTATATTTTATCGGATACTTTTGCTGAGAAAGGAGACCTTACTATGAAAATTCTACTGTTTGACCTTGACGGAACACTGCTCAGCAGTGAAAAGACAATATCTCCGCTGACTATTGATACACTTAATCAGTGCCGTGAAACCGGTTTGCTTATTGGTGTTTCTACGTCCAGAAGTCAGCAGAACAGCCTGAAATATATATCTGAACTTGCTCCCGATATTATCGTTTCAAGCGGCGGCGCTCTTATTACATATAGGAATGAACCCGTATACAAAGCGGAATTTTCAGTGAATGAAGTGAACCGCATTATCCGCACTTCAAGAGAGATATGCGGCGCTGACTGCGAAATAACCGTAGATACTATGGATTCTCACTACTGGAATTATAAGACCGATCCCAAAGCTATGGATAAACAGTGGGACGGAACGGTCTACTGCGATTTTTCCGAGGAATTCCCTGAGCCTTCACTAAAAATCTGCGTTGAAATAGCCGATGTGGATAATGCCCGTCAGCTGAGAGAAACCCTGAGTGAATACGACAGTATAAGGTTCACGGACGGCAACTGGTACAAGTTCACGAAAAAGGAAGCGACGAAGGAAAATGCCATAGAAAAGCTCTGTGATATTCTTCACATTTCCGCTTCCGATATAATGGCTTTCGGTGACGATCTGGCAGATATAGGAATGCTGAAAATGTGCGGTCTCGGCGTGGCTATGGGAAATGCCGTTGAAGAAGCAAAAGCGGCGGCAGATATAGTTATAGGCACGAATGACGAGGACGGAATCGCTTATTTTCTGAAAGAAAAATTTCTGAGGTGAGTTATGTTTGGTGCGCTTTATGGAGATGTCATCGGCTCGGAATACGAAAATGCCTGCACTAAGGATTATGACTTTCCATTTAAACGTGAAAGCCATTTTACCGATGACTCAGTTATGACAGCGGCTGTGTGCAGGGCAATTCTCAACAACGGTGAAAATATCGGCAGATTCGGTATACGCAAAAGAGGTTTTGAGTATGCGGCTCAGTACAAGCAGTATTTTGCCCGTTATCCCCACGCAGGCTACGGCAGTATGTTTACACGCTGGGCAAAGGAGAAAGGCTTCAGCAGGCAGCACAGCTATGCTAACGGCGGTGCAATGAGAGCCGTTCCCATCGGCTATGCCTATGATGACATTGAACAGGTCATGCTTCAGGCTAAAGCAAGCTGTTATTACACTCACGCTCACCGTGAAGGTATAAAAGGCGCTCAGGCTGTTGCCTGTGCCGTATTTCTTGCCCGTAACGGCGAATCTAAGGACAGCATCCGCAAGTTCATTTCCGATAAGTTCCGCTATGACCTTGATTATACCGTTGAGCAGATACATCCTGAGTATAGCTTTGACAGCAGCTGTGAGTATTCAGTTCCGCCGTCAATAGTCTGTTTCCTCGATTCCAAAGACTATGAAAGCGCCGTGAGAAATGCAGTCTCTCTCGGAGGCGATGCCGATACCATGGCCTGTATCGCAGGAGGTATAGCCGAAGCTTTCTATAAAGATATTCCCGGGGAAATCAAACGTTTCTGCGACAGCCGTATCGATATCTCACTCAAAGAAACCACCCGTGAATT
>CADBAC010000119.1 GCA_902792495.1 Ruminococcus flavefaciens
CATTATTGCCACGGTGAAAACTTCCGAAAATCTGCGGAAGTTCCTTTGCTTCGAGGGTGCAGCCCGTATTTGTTACTGTGATAAGTTCACAGCCGTCCATTTTATCGAAACTGATATCTATCCGTCTGCCGTCACCGTATTTCATGGCATTTTCGATCAGATTCTGCAAACATTCCGCCAGACGGTCGGCATCGCAGGAAAGGATGCAGTCATCATATTTGTCGATGACAAATTCTGTACCGCTCAGACTTAGCTGAGGCGCATATCTCGCACTTATCTTTGAAATTATCTGACTGAGGAACACTTCGCCCTGAGTTACTTCAAAGTTCATGAAATCCTCACTTGCCGCTTTGGTGATCTCACTGACAAAATGTTCGATCTCGTCCGCACGGGCATTGATGCTCTCTGCGGCACTGCGGCGTTTTTCCTCATCGCTGTATATTCCCCGTGCAAGGGCTTTTGCATTCAGCTTGATCGCAGAAAGGGGAGTTTTTATGTCGTGGGATAGTGAGAGCAGCAGCAATTTCTTGTCACGCTGCATGGAAAGTTCCTTTTGTCTGTCATCCTCAATCTTTTCACGAAGCAGATTTACGCCCCATGTGAATTTCCCGAAAAAACGGCTTTTCTGTTCGGGGATGGGTACTGCAAGATTTCCCCTTGCAAGTTCCTGGGGAACATCGTTGAGCCTGCCGAACGGAGCGATCACATTCCGCCATATATAGGAGAACACACTGCATAGCAATAACAATATAACGCCTGAGATACAGTTGACTATGATAAGCGTACTGCGGTGGTTGCCGAGCGTATATTCCACACGGTACAGCGTCCCGTTTGCTTTGATGATAACGTAGTGTTCATCGCTCTTGTAAAGATCATCGCCCGTATATACTCCCGTGATATGCGGGTATTCTGAAAGGTCATAACTGCCTGTTTCTGTGATCTCGTCCGCAAGCCGTTTGGCTTCCACACGGTATTGTCCGTCAGCATATTTCCGATTCTGTAACATAACGATATTCAGCACCGCCGCAAGGATAAGAAATACTGTAATGACTGTGATGCAAAGCCTTTTGAACGTCCTCATACGAACTTATACCCCACGCCCCAGACTGTCAGCAGCCGCTTTGCATTTTTGGGATCATCGCCCAGCTTCTGCCGCAGACGGTTGATATGTACATGAAGCGTCTGAAGTTCCGAATCGCTGTCACTGCCCCATACTGTTGAGAATAAATATTCTTTTTTCAGTGCCTTGCCCTGATTCTCGATCAGCAGCGCCAGAAGGTCAAATTCCTTTGCGGCAAGCTCCACGTTCTTGCCGTCGATCTCTGCCGTTCTGTCAGCCAGATTCAGCGTCACACCGCTTGCGGAAAGCATACTCCGCTGATACCGCCGCTTGAAGATGCCCTTGATCTTTGCAAGCAGGATGTCGATATCATAGGGCTTTTCTATATAGTCATCAGCACCTAAGTCAAGGCCGTTCAGTTTATCTTCCTTGTCAGTTCTTGCGCTGACTATAATTATGGGAGTATCGGCATTCTCACGCAGTTTTGAGCATACTGCAAAACCGTTCATATCGGGCAGATTTATGTCAAGCACCACCAGTCTTGCGCCGTACTGCTCAAAAAGCTGAACAGCACGTTCGCCGCTTTCCACAGCTGAAACTGTATATCCCTCCGCACGAAGGAAATCTGTCAGCAATGCGTTGAGTTCCTTATCATCCTCAACGATCAGAATATCGGTCATACTATCACCACCTATCAATATTGTAACATACAGGCGGCAATATTGCAAGTCTCACCAGCCCTGTTCCATCAGCCAGTTATTCAGTTCACGCTCACGGTCACGCAGTTCCTTGTCGCCGCCGTCAAAGTGTCCCATTTCCTTTTCACCCATGATACCGCCGTCCACGATGTAAAGAACACGGCTGCACTTTGCGGCTACCTTGGGATCATGCGTCACGCACATGATCGTCGTGCCGTCACGGTTGAGGGAGAGAAGCTCGTTCATGACCTCATCGGAGCTGGAACGGTTCAGCGCTCCCGTAGGTTCATCGGCAAATATCATCTTGGGTGAGTTTATCATGCTTCGGGCAATGCAGGCACGCTGAAGCTGACCGCCTGATACTTCGTTGATGTCATTATCTCCCACATCGTCAATGCCCAGCCTGCGCATGAGTTTACGTCCACGCTCCTCAGTCTCCTTGCGGCTTTCGGTGTTTTTCTTGGATTTCACAGCAGGCAGAATGATGTTATCCAGTACGGAAAGATTTTTCATCATGTACATCTGCTGGAAGATAAAGCCCATTTCATCCAGCCTGAGCTGAGAAAGCTTTTTATCATCAAGCTTTGAAGTGTCCTTGCCGTTAAAAACAACCTCACCTGCTGTCACTCTGTCCATGCCCGAAACGCAGTAGAGAAGTGTGGATTTACCTGAGCCCGACGGCCCCATGATCGCTACCATTTCGCCCTCGGAAATAGTCAGGTCGATATTTTTCAGGACGTTATTCTGACGCTTGTTCACGATGTATGTCTTGCAAAGTCCCTTTGTTTGTAAAACGGTATTCATGATAATATCCTCCTTATTCTATCGAAGCGGTATCGCTTGCCTTGATGGTTTTCGTATAAAGCGCAGTCAGAATCGTACCAATGAACGCCACACCTATCAGTATAGCAGGGCAGACTGCAAATATCTCCACAGCATCAAAAGCTATTCCTGTTGAAGAAACGCTGCCGATCTGAGCGAAGATGAATGTGAGAAGTACCTTACTCATCGGGAGTACGATCACAGATGCGAGAATGACCGCAATGACCGCTGTAATAGTGAAACGCAGAGTATGCTGTCCGATCACAGAGCCATTCTGAAAACCAACCGCCTTCATCAATGCGATCTCGCTCTTTTCCTTTGAGATAAAGCTGCGCTCCATGAGTATCACGATCAGAGCTGTTACGATCACAGTCATGAGCATCATCATCTGCTTGACGCTGTTCAGTGTGCCGGACATTTCGGTAAAGGTCTCAACTACTTCTGCATTCGTGTAGATCTTTTCCACACCTGTTATTTTTTTCAGCTTTTCGATATTACTTCTGATTTGCGTCTTGTCGGGTGAATTATCGAACTCTATCTGAATACCCATGAAATTATTGACCTTTTCCAGATCCATCTCCGCTTCTTCACAAAGTCTTGCGGCCATACCATTATTGAGAAAGGTAGAGAATGTTCCCGTAATGATTAACTCCTTTTCCGTACCGCCCACATTGACTTTGATAGTATCACCGATCTCTGCACCAATTTTTTCCATTGCAGCAGATGTCAGAGCGACTTCGTCAGTTTTCATGGGAGCGCTGCCCGCATCATAAATAAATGTGTTGGCAGGTGTATTTCTTGTGACAATGTAAGAAATACCTGCGTTTTTGTCACCGTGTTCAGTCGTATAGATACTGCTCATTGTTACGGTGCATTTTCCGGGCATACCATTCTCGTCAAGTATTTTTTCCATTTCTTTCACAAGATTTTTCCAGCCGTCGTTGTTTTTCATGGCTTCATCGACAGCCTGTTTCAAAGAGTCATTGTTCGGAATATCAAAGTCAATGATAGATGTATCTGTTTCAACGGGAATACCGAACAGGAAGATCGGTTTGTCGCTGGATAGTGTATTTGCCATAGTGGACATGATTGTCATCATAAGAACGCACAGCGTGAACACCACTGTAATGATCGAAAACTGCTTAGGTGCGCTGAGAACGTCATTCAGAGCCATAAAACCTGTTGCAGGGAGTTTTGAGCGTCCAAGATGCATAACGCTTCTTTTTCCGAAACGTTCACCTGTCTGACCGCTGCGGACTGCATCAATGGGAGACAGCTTCTTTATGCCTCTTGTGCATCCGTAGCTGAAAAGCAGTATCAGCATAATTACAGCAGCAGAACCGGCAATTCCGATCATGGTATTGTTTACGCTGAACACGATATTTCGTGATACCGATTTAAGAAGATAACTGCTGAGAGGTATCGAGCCTGCATATCCGATCAAAGCTCCGATAACAGCGATAGCAGCATATTTGCTGATATACAGACTGCGGATGCTTCCGTTCTGAATGCCGACCGCTTTCATAACGCCGATCTCACGGAATTCCTCCGAGATAGTAAATCCGATGGCAAATCGGAGCGTAACAAAGGCTGCGATCACAAGCAGGATACTGACTGCAAGCAGTATATACGCAGTTATCATATCATATATAAAATAGCTGGAAAAGTGATCCTTGGTATAAACGGAAATACCCTCTGTATCTCCGGCTGCTTCTATAACTGCATCTGCATTGTCTGTTTTTACATATAAGGTCTTTTCTCTCGTAAAAGTATTGTTTTCCGATGCCTTGTTCATTTTATCCCAGACAGCGTTGTTCACTATAACATGAGGGTATGAAGAATTATTCGTGTCATGAACTGCTGTTTTGAAGACGCCCTCAAAGCTGAGCGAAAAGGTTTCCTCATTGATAGTTACTGTCAGAATATCGCCCTTTTCAAATGAAGCCCCCTGCAAAAAGTTTTTGGTGCAGTAGAAGCTGCCTACAGGAACACCCGTGATCTCCCGGTCTTCGGCATCAAAATACTTGCAGCCAAATTCCTTATCAGAGAAAAAGCCTGTGCCGTTGATAAGGTCTTTATGTTTTTCTCCGTTCAGTTTGAAGCGATCAGGCGACAGATAGAACATTTCCTCCACCTTTACTTTTTCCACTTCGGGAAGATCAATGAGTTTCTTTTCAAGATCCTGATCGAACGGCGTATTTATCATTACATCGGGCGCATCGGATATTTCAATGAAGTGTTCGATACCGCCCGTCACTGCAATGATATTGTTCAGACTTGCCGCTGCAAGCATAGAACACAGTATGACGAACAGCAGTAAAATGATATTCATGGTTTTCTTGCGTTTCAGATCTTTTTTCAGTATCCTCAGAAACATATTGCATACCTCCGTATCGTTTTTCTATGTTTTGATTATAGCACGGAAATTCTTAACAAGTCTTTAACTTTTGAAACTGCTTTTACGGAAGAATGCAAAGCTTCAGAACCTGTCCACATAGGGTGAATGTACGGATTATCAGGCATAATTTTGTCGGTGACAAGGCAAAAATCCGCCGACGGGCTGTCGCCCTTCAAGGA
>CADBAC010000120.1 GCA_902792495.1 Ruminococcus flavefaciens
AACGGTATCATCACCGATAGCACAGCTGATCTCCACAGGTCTGCCGAGAGCCTGTGCTTCAAGAAAAGCGTAAATATTCACGCTGACATCAGCCTTTGACAAATCCTTGCCGTGCAGACCTCCGCCTGTAACGCTGTCGCCCATGTCACTTCCGAGCTTGCGGTTAATAGCACCGCAGTCAACATCACTGCCGCCTGTCCAGTCACCGAGGGGATTTATCACAGCCGCCGGGAACATCTTACGGAGATTTTCTGTATCTGCGTTGCTCTGGCAGATCACAAGACGGTCGCCGTCAAGGATATATTTGCCATCCTCACCGAAAGCGAAATAAAACTGCTTCGCAATAGCCGTCAGCCGCTCCTGTTCACCAGTCACGGGTACACCCTTGAAGATGCCGTTATCACCGCAGCGTATACGACCACGCTGATTTTCTGCAAGAATAGGATCCTGTTTTACTTCCAGATAGTCCACCGTCAGTTTCGGTGCAAGACGCTTGACGATGTTTGCTATTTCACTGATATCGAAATGCACAGAAGTTTCTGCCATAATATGGCAAACCTCATGTCCGAGCAGTACCTCTACCGCTACTCTCGGATCCTTTTCCTTTGCATACGCCAAATCAACGATTGCTCCAGCGATTCTATCTGCGATTTTATCGGGATGCTGCGGATTCACCTTTTCGTACATAATTTCTTCCTCCTAACCGAATTTCCGTTTCAGGAACTTTTTCAGTCCCTTACGGGTGTCAAATATTTTTTCCTTCGCTGCCCACATCGGAGCAGGCTGATAACGCTTCTTTGTATCATTTTTCGCTTGATACCGTTTTTTGTGCTGCATCACTTTCCCTCCCTTGCACGGAGCAGCCTTTCCATCGGGTCAATCTCATCACCGCTGTCAATATCGACAGTACAGTTCTCTTTAACGACCTGGTATATTTGCAGCCACATCTGTTGAGCTTGTTTCAGATAGCTGTGGCTCATGGATACAAACGGGCTTTGCACCACCGATGTTGTTACTGTCGGATGCTTGCCGACAAGACCATATCTCGTTATAGCCTCTTCGCACTGCATCCACCTCGCCGCACACATCGAATATTGCTCAACAAGCAGAGGGTTCACTAATTTATCGCAGCCCAGCTTTCCGAGCCATCTACACATTTTGGTATATATTTCATCAGCGCCGAGCGGCTTTCCGTCACGCTGCATTGCCGAGAGATAATCACCCGGCTTCGGCATATCGACTCCTTCAATATTTTCGGGAATATCAAGCCGCCTTAAGGGATGGTTTCCGGGATTGCCGGCATCGAGTTTTTCTTTCAGTGCTTTCGGCTTGCGACCTGCACCCGGTCTTGCACCGCCGCGATTAGTTCCGTCTTTTGCCATTGATTCAGCACCTCCTTCCATAAAAAATGAAAATAGAAAATCAAACGATGTTTGAAAAATAATCAAACCCCGATTGAAAAAATTGCAGCAAAAAAGCCCGATTGCGTTCGGGCTGATGTGTTTGAATTCTGTTTGATTATTAGGTTGTTATGGGGCTTTTCAAATTAAAATGCCATTGAGAAAAAATTTTAAAGAGTTCCGGGGCATATACCGTCTTTGAATTTGCGATTTTTAAGTACGAGAGGGGCGCCCGTTCCTGTATAATTCACTTTTTAGAGATTTTGACCACCCCTGGGGGTTGTTGGATAGTGACAAAACAGGGAATACTATTTGTCACTTATGCCAGTAGTCACCTCTCAAAGCGTGAATCCGTGAATGACATGATTGGCATAGGCTCTTGAGGTTATCAAAATCATTCGTGCCGCCTTCATCAAGAGGTTTGATGTGATGAACGTGTTCTACTCTTGTCAGGATACCCTTTGCAAAGCAATCCTCACAGAACGGGTGCAGCTTTACATAACGGGCACGAACCTTCTGCCAGGCAGAGCCGTAGCGTTCATTCTTTTTGTACTTCCTGCCGTAACGCTCGTACTGCTGATTGGTTACTTTCTTATGCTCCTCGCAGTAGAGACCGTCAGTCAGATTCGGACATCCGGGATAAGCACAGGGCTTCTTTGGTTTCTTTGGCATAGAGTTCACTTCCTTTTCGGGCATAGAAAAAGCCCTCGCAGGATTACTCCCACGAAGGCTGTCTCTGTATATTTGTCTATGATATTATTATAACATGTCCGATTGAATAAATCATCTCAGGATTCAGACAATATTTTATATTTGTCTTGCAATTCGCAACACAAAGTTGTACAATGATAATGAAAGGTGGGATCGTTATGAAAGACGCAACTGTAAGTGCCCGTGTTGAATACGATATAAAAACAGAAGCAGAAAGCATACTTGAAAAACTCGGCATTCCTGTTTCTGTTGTTATCAACTCTTTGTACCGTCAGATCATATACAAGCATGGCATACCGTTTTCGCTTACCATTCCTGCGGATCCGAAAACACTTGATATTATGACGGATGAAGAACTTAACCGAAAACTGCAGCACAGCTATGAACAATCGCTTGCCGGAGAAGGCAGAGAATTTAACAGCGTTTTTGATGAACTTGAAAGGAGCCTGAAATAATGCAGACCTACAAGATCATCATGACACCGGATGCAACAGATGACATAACCGAACTGAGCAGATATATTGCTAAAAACCTTCTCGCTCCCGAAACTGCTTTGTCTTATGTCCGGGCTATAAGGCAGGAAATAGCAAAGTTGTCTGAAATGCCCGGAATATACAAGCCTGTGGATGATGAACCATGGCACTCTCGTGGAGTGAGAAAAATACTGGTCAAAAACTTCTTTGTATATTACAGAATTGACGAAGAAAGTCTGAAAGTATTTATCCTGAATATTATATATGCGAGAAGTGATCAGCTTGCTGCTCTCCGAAGTATGAATATTCACTGACATTGAAAACTCCCTGCCACCGAAATGACAGGGAGTCGTTTTTATATTATTTTCCAAATAAAAGAACAGTCAGCTTATCGACGGCACGACATTTTCTGCGATAAGCAGATGCTCTCTCTATCTGATAGTGGTCAGCTACAATATCAGCAACTGCATCACCGTAGTCGTTCTGCTTACAGAAAAACATATCCAGCACATAGCGTTCATCAGGGGTAAGCTCCCTCCAGGCAGGAACAAACCAGCTCATATACTCGGTTGCCTGTCTGTAACGCTCTTTAAGCACATCTATCTCGTCAATGCAGCTTGTAACTCTGCTTTCGGCAGCCTGTGGGGTTTTGCTGTGCGGCATACCGTCAAATCCCGGACTGCCGATACCGGCCATTTTGTGGTAAGTATTTTTTATATCCGCATCTGTATTGTCTATGATAAACTTCATACTGTCATAGTCCTTAAGTGCTGCAATAGCAGCGGCTTTCTTATCAAGATATTTCCAGATAATGCTCATACTGAATACCTCCGAAAAAGTAAGATTCCACTCGGATTGACTATGATTGACTTTAGTTGTCTTTCTTTGTCATTGATTTTTCACATGTTCGCTTTGACCGCTTCGATAAGTGCGGACTGCGTATGTTCCTTTTTCTCCAGAGCCGCCATGATGTTTTCGTCAATGGTGTTCTTAGTGATGATGTGCTGAATGACGACTGTTTGTTTTTGTCCTTGCCGCCACAGTCTTGCAACTGTCTGCTGATACAGTTCCAGACTCCATGTTATACCAAACCAGACAAGGGTTGATCCTCCGCTTTGAAGATTAAGCCCGTGTCCTGCTGATGCAGGATGTATAAGTGCCACAGGTATTTCACCTCTGTTCCACTTTTCGATACTATCGTCAGTATCAAGTTTTGCGTATTGTATTTTCAGTTCCGACAGTCTTTCTGCAATACGGTCATAATCGTGCTTGAACCAGTATGTCACAAGCAGCGGTCTGCCGTTCATGCTTTCGATAATGTCTTCTAAGGCATCTATCTTGCGGTCGTGTATCTGTATTGCTTTTTTATCATCGTCATAGATCGCACCGTTAGCCAGCTGACACAGTTTGCCGGAAAGAGCCGCCGCATTTGCCGCTGTGATTTTTTCTTCACCGACAGGCAGGACAAGGTCTTTTTTCAGCTGTTCGTATTTCTGACGTTCTTTCGGTGACAGTTCAACTTCACAGCGGCTCATGATAAGTTCCGGCATTTGCAGGTGGTCTGTTGCTTTCATGGATATGGTGATGTCAGAGATCTTCTCGTATATTCTTTCCTCTGCTCCCGGCAGCGGCTTGTAGGAATACACAATCATGCCGTTCATTTTGTCAGGCTGAAAGTAGGTGCTGCGATATTGTCCGATAAAGCGACCGAGCCGCTGTCCCTTGTCAAGCAGCTTGAATTCTGCGAATAAGTCCATCAGACCGTTGCTGCTTGGTGTGCCTGTCAGACCCACAATGCGTTTAACCATAGGTCTGACTTTCATTAACGCTTTGAAGCGTTTAGCCTGATGATTTTTGAAAGATGATAATTCATCAACTACCACCATGTCATAATCAAATTTGCTGTTCTCTATTAGCCACGGCAGATTTTCACGATTGATGATGTAAATATCAGCTTTCTGCTGTAATGCAGCTCTGCGTTCTTTTTCTGTACCGATAGCAACGCTCAATTTCAGGGATTTGAGATGCTCCCATTTATCCACTTCATTTTTCCATACCTGACCTACTCTCAGCGGACATACTACAAGCACCTTATGTATTTCAAACCTATCGTACATCAGGTCGTTAATGGCAGTCAAAGTGATAATTGTCTTGCCGCAGCCGCAATCCAGCAGCAAAGCCGCTGCCGGATGATTGATTATGAAGTCCACACTGTATTTCTGATAGTTATGCAGGTCAGCCTTTGATAATATCATCGATTATCACTCCAATCTGTTCTTTGTTGTCCAGCACATACACTTTGAAGCCTAACTGCCGGAGCTGCTCATGCCGGACTGTCTGTATTGCTCTCGGCTTCTTTCTGGGAGCTTTCACCTCGACAAATCCCAGCCTGCCGCCCGGAAGTAAAACCAGACGGTCAGGCATGCCGACAAATCCCGGTGATACGAATTTCACGGCAATTCCGCCGTAAGACTTGACTGCTTTGGTGAGTGCCTGTTCAATTGTTTTTTCTCTGAAAGAGTTCATCAGCCATTGTCCTCGCCATTTCAATTACTGTTCTGTCCACATC
>CADBAC010000121.1 GCA_902792495.1 Ruminococcus flavefaciens
CGGTTACTTTTTTTCCTTTACAAATAATAATTATCCCGATAAAAACAATGAGCTCTGTCGGAAACAGAACCCATTGATTTTTTCTTGTTCTATTTAATCTTTTTACGGCCGACTTGTACTAAATATTATCGAAATCACTATCGCAGCAACTACATACAGCACTGCTTTGATAATTGTAAAGATAAAATCTGCCTTTCTTTGTTCAATATATCTGTCGGAATAACTTTCCGAAGGCTTTGACTCGTTGTAGTGAATTGCTTCAGTCTGTCCCTTACAGAATTTTTGTGATGATTTCGGTACATCAAGGATAAGCATTTCATCGTCCACTGCATAAGCTATCTTCGCCTTGTATTTGTATCTGTAACTTGAAACAGTTCCGTCCCTTCTGGTATTCGCTCTCTTTATCTCGGTGACATCTATAACCGTCCCTTTGGTTTCAGCCTTGCAGTTTTTGACTTTTATAAGATCAGCTCCATAAAATACCGCAAAAAGAAGTAACCCCATCAAAATCATGATAAGAAACACGTTTTTGCCGCTGCATTTGTTTTGTGCAAAATCGCTGCTTTTATAATTATTACTGCTGTAATTGTTGTTGTAGCCACCGCTGTTGTTGTAGCTGCAGTTGTTTCCGCCGCTACCGCTGTTATAGCTGTCATTTCCGTTAAGACCAATCATACCAATAATCTCCTTTTAATCATTTTATTATTTGCAGGACAAAGCAAACCGCAGCAATGAATACCCCATATTTCAAAATTGCAGATATTTTCACCTTATCCGTACATTCATCAAGTTTTCCGTTTCTGTCACAGTAAGGATATCATGCTCCCTCGCCTTTTAAAAGATCACTGTAACAGCCGTATTTCGGGTTATCTTTTTACCTCCTTCGCTCATTATTTCCCGTAGTCATATTATAGCATTTATTTGAAACAGAGTCAAGGATTCTTTGTTTATTTCATTTACAAAAAAATTATCTCCGATAAAAACAATGAGCCCTGTCATAAACAGAGCCCATTGATTATTGTTCAAAGGTAACCGCCAACCAAACCCAGCCACCAGTGTAAGAATAAAAGAGGACTG
Organism: Ruminococcus flavefaciens; assembly: GCA_902792495.1. Classification (GTDB taxonomy): domain Bacteria; phylum Bacillota; class Clostridia; order Oscillospirales; family Ruminococcaceae; genus Ruminococcus; species Ruminococcus flavefaciens_Z. The sequence continues at coordinate 1,078 of CADBAC010000121.1, forward strand.
CATTGACAGTCCTCTGATTTTATATGCAGTGAATGGTTGGCGGTTACGTAACAACGCCCTCTTTATGTTGAGATCACGAATAATCAAAATATTGCATGGCCCCTGTAGTTCCTCAGCAAAAATTAACATTATCAGTGTTGAATGCCATAGATTTTTAGTGCTATAATTTATGGAGTCGCATAATATGGATGTTAAAAAGATAATGGCTTCGGCTACGGAAAACACTCCCACTCTTCTTGATGTAAGCGGCTTCTTTTTCGCCGTATTTATGCTGTTATATGCAGAACTTGAAGAAAAAGTTTAGCAGGATCTGAAAAAAAGTGAAACCTTTTCCCATGCAAGTGTGTATTATTAGTGTAAAGGTCCTGAAAAGACCCTATGAAACGTTTCAAAAAGGAAGACAAAGCAATGACAGATGAAAAATTCCTGTGGGCATATGAGAAGTTCAGAAAAACGGTATATTCAGTCATATTCAGCTGTGTACGCAATACCGACGATGCTTCTGAGCTTTCTCAGGATACCTTTATGAGGTTATACACATACGACGGCGTTTTCGATTCGGATGAACATATAAAGGCGTGGCTCATCAGAGTTGCGATTAATATATGCAACAATCATTTCCGAAGCAAGAAATATCTGTCAGCTTCACCCATTCCTGAGGATCTGCCCTCGGATGAACAGCATGAGCTTGACGAGGTTATCGCAGAGGTAATGAAGCTGCCCGAAAAGTACAGGATACCGATACATCTCTTCTACTAAGAGGAATACAGTGTCAGCGAGATAGCAAAGATTCTGGAGCTCCCCGAGGCTACAGTCAAGACAAGACTGAAAAGAGGCAGGGACAAGCTGAAAAAAACACTGAGAAAGGATGATTGGCTGTGTAAGATAACCGCTATAAAAAAGCTATGGACGTCGTATGTGATACACACTTCAATATATCGGCGGAAGAAATGCTTGAAAAGGCAAAGGCTTCTGCCGTAACAGAAAGGGATATCACCATGAAAAGATCAACTAAACGAAATATCATAGGCAAGCTTGTTGCTTCTGCCGCAGCTTGTCTGATCATCTCAGGCACAGCCGCATCAGCTATGGGCTACGGTACGCTCGGTGACAGCTTCCGTAAATTCTTTGGCAACGACGAGACTACAGCAGAAATTATTGACGAGGGACACTACAGCGAGATAGATCAGGCGCAGACAGACGAACTCTTCACAGTGACTCTTGATTCGGTAACAGGCGATGAGTCCTCTCCGAAGCTGCTTTTTGATGTCACTGTCAACGATGAGACTCTCGCCGCAAATAACGACAGGATACAGCTTTTCGCCTATATCCTCAGCGAGGACTGTTACAATAACCACCTTGATGAATACTGTATGTGGGATGCTTACGGCGAAAGAGACCCCGAGGTCAGCAATTTGTATCATGTGTGCATGGACGGACCTGCCGCTTTCATGATAAACGAAGAGGAAGTAGTGGCAGCAGTAAAGCAGATAACCTTCGACAGCGACCCGGTAAACAGAATATTCGACTATGATGTGGATATGGAGTACCGCTTCACAGTGCCGAAAAATGCACTGAAGGAGTCATATCTGGAGTTCTACACGGCTATGTATCTCAACAGCGGAAACATTGAATACAAGCTTAACCATGCGAAATACGGCTCTTACGAGTCTCTGTTTCAGTTCAATTTTGAGTTCCTCGGTACAGCCCTTGCAGGCGGCGAGACCGACTATTACAATGTATGCGATAAATTCGATGAGGACTGGCACAGGTTCGCTAAGACATTTGTACTTACAGTTGACGGCACCGACTATACTCCTCAGGAACTGGGCTACAGCTACTGCGATACAGAGGGAGAGGCGTTTGAAGCAGGAACTTGCAGTACATGGATGACATTCCCGGGAGTAGACTATACCCGTGCGGAGAGCATCACTCTTACCGCAGGGGGAGAGGTTTATACTCTCAAATAATGCAGTTTTCAAGCGGCAATTGTGCCGCCTGAAAGACATACTATTATAACATGAAATGAGGTAATTATCATGAGAAAAACATTCAGAAGAAGCCTTGCAGCAGCCCTTTGCGCCGCAATGATGCTTAACCCCGTAACAACTGCCTATGCTTCACAGCACGAAGGCGGAATACCAAGATCTCCCGAGATCACTGAGGAATACTTGCAGGATAAGATACCTGTACAGATATACGTATGGGAATGCTGCGTCGAAAAGGAAGAGGACGGCACACAGTTCGTGGGAAGATCGCCCTATTGCAAATTCAGAGCAGATGTAAGCATTACCATAACCTCACCTGACGGAGAAGATGTAATTGATACCATAGAGCTGGGCGAATTCTACACAGGCACGGAACAGTCACTGCTATTCGGTATACCTACATCTATCAGGGATAAGTACAACGACAGCAGCAGATACAGGATATTCGTGAATATTGATCCAGTTGATCTGCCGGAGGATAAGGTCATGGTTGAGACAATTACTATGACTGCAACAGACAGCGTTGCCTTCGAGTATGATAACCAGAATGAGCTGAAAGGTGATATCGACATCACTATTGCTGAGAAGATAAGCGTGAAACAAAAGGGCGTTATCCACCTGAAAGCTCCTGAGAAAAGGGAATACCATATCGGAGAGGAGTTTGTTGTAACAGGCGGTAAGATAAGCGGCTTCGGCGAAATTTTCAATGAGAACGAACAGACATCCGAGGACTGGAGGATAGAGGAAAGAGAGCTGACTCTCGACGATCTCGATATATCAAATTTTGACAACACCAAAGCAGGAGAATATCTCATTTCCGCAAAGCCGGTTGATCTCAATACAACTGATTGCAGCGTTTTCAGTGACATGATCGTGTATGACAGCTTCTATGTAACGGTAGTTGACGACAACGTTCCCGAAACAACGGAGCCTGCACCCGAAGAGCTGAAAAAGGGCGAGCAGTTCAGGCTGACCTTCAATAAGTTCGTATCCAATGATTATGACGAGGAGCTGCAAAACAATGTACTCACGACCGAGGAACTGAAAGGTCTGGAGTTTGACCTTGAATTTGATGTATTCCGCTACAGCGATGACGGATCCGAACGAGTAGATCATATGGATATGGGACATTTCACTATGGGTGATGCAAGCTCTATAACCATTACAATTCCTGACGAGATACTCAAAAAGTACAGCGATACGGACATATATCAGTGCGACTTCACGCTTACACCTACCAATCTCCCTGATGATAAGGTGCTCAGCGATTTCAGCTGTCTGAACAGCAGCGGATATTCCTATTACGCTTTTAGTCCCAGCTTCGGTGAGACAGTTTTCGATATCCTTGTAAGGGATAAAAAAACCTGCATCTCAGAAGGCAGTATAAGTCTTGAAGCTCCCGAAAAGGTAATATACAGGATCGGCGAGGAGCTTGACCTTACAGGTTCAAAGATAAGCGGCTGCGGCGGCTGCACTCTTAACGGAGATACAGTCCTCATGTGGGATAACTTCGCTCATCAGCCCTCCATAGACGAGCTGGACGTTTCCGGGTTTGATAATACCAAGGCAGGTGAATACACTATCAGACCACTTAAAATGAATACCACTATCCCCTGCGACGAGACCGTAGACAAAATCAGCTACGGAAGCTTCACTGTAACAGTGGTCGATGACGAAAGCAGCGTATCTACGGTTCGTGGCGATGCAAATCTTGACAGAGATGTTAACATTTCAGATGCAGTCTGCATAATGCAGTGCATAGCAAATCCCGGTAAGTTCAGACTCAGCGAGCAGGCAAAGATAAATGCAGATATAACAGGCGATAACGACGGAGTGACTTCAAAGGATGCACTTGTGATACAGAAGTATATGCTGAAACTTATTGACGAGATAAAATGATAGAACATAAAACAAAAGAAGTGAAATAAAGAATTAAAGGCGCACCTCACTTTTCGCACTGAATATGTGGCGTCCAACGGAAGTGTCCTTGTGACTATAGATCAAAGCTGATCTGAAACGTTCCATTCCTCATAATAAATTAACAGCCAATATCACAAATG
>CADBAC010000122.1 GCA_902792495.1 Ruminococcus flavefaciens
AGCTCTTCGCCGTTGTAAGTATACTTTGTAAGAAGACCTGTTGACTTGTTGATGGCAACATTGAAGTTTGTGCCATATGTAGCAACGTAAATGCTTGTAGCGTCCGCGATAGTTACATCGCCGTCGCCGAACTCGTTCTTAACTGAACCGCCTGTTGTCTGGAGGGGGAGCTGTGCGTATGAAAGCTCAGTGCCCTCGGGGAGCATATCTGTAGCTTCCTTAGTCTGAACGGAGAGATTGAGGAAGAACTCGTCTCCGGCGAGACACTTAGCCGGAAGCTTGAAGGGTACAGCGATCGTGCTCTTAGTGAGCGGGGGAGCGGAAGCGTCCTCTATTACACCGCTGTCAACAGCGATACCGTTCTTGACGAGTTCCCATTTAAGGGTGTAATCGCTCAGGTCGCGGAAGTTGTTCTCATTGTATACTGATACTTCGTGATTTGCGAGCTGAGAAGCGTCAGCGGAGAACCAGAAGTTCTGATACTGGAACTTGACCTCAGCAACTTCTGGCTGTTCGGTTCTGTCAGGACTGATAAGACCGTTTTCGCAGAAGCTGTTATCGTTCGGCCAGTCGCCCCAGTCGCCGCCGTAGCCGTAGAACTTGCCCTTTGCTTCTTCGCTGTAGAGGTTGGTACGTGCATAAGGCTGTGAATAGTAGTCCCAACCGCCGCCGACCTTGCTGAGCGGAACAGCTCTTGACTGGTCTACCCAGTCCCAGATGAAGCCGCCGAGCATATTGTCTGAGCTTCTGATAACGTCCCAGTACTCCTTGAGAGCGCCGACGGAGTTACCCATAGCGTGGTCGTATTCACACATTACGTAAGGCATTCTGCCTTTACCGGCATTGTTGCGGATACCGTCAGAACCCGGATACATCTGACTGTTCATATCAGTACCCATAGCACTTCCCTGACCTTCACTGTGTACAGGACGGGTAGGGTCGTTCTTCTTGAAGTACCATATCATATCGCGGAACAGACCGCCTGATGCGTTTGCGTCACCGGTATATCCCATTTCGTTTCCGATAGACCATGCGATAATTGACGGGTTATTTTTGAGACGCTTGTAAGCGGTTTCTGTTCTGTCGAGACCGACATTGTAGAAACGTGCACGGGTGCTGTCGTTGTTATTATTCTGAAGAGCATGGCACTCCATATTTGTCTCACCCATTACGTACATACCATACTTGTTGCAAAGCCAGTAGAGGTAAGAATCGTTGCTGTAGTGGGAGGTTCTGATAGCGTTAACATTATTCTTCTGCATGAGACGGATATCTTCCTCAATAGTCTCCTGCGGAACAGCCTTGCCGTAGAATGGGTCGGTATCGTGGCGGTTAACACCTTTGAGAAGGAGACGTTTGCCGTTGATAGTAATAGGCTGCCAGCTCTTTGTGGTAACACGGTATGAGCCGTCAACTTCTGCACGGGTGAAGTTGATTTCGCGGAAACCGAGCTGAGTTGAAACTATCTCCTGTGCGTTGCCCTTGTCGTCTTTGAGAGTAAGAACGAGTGCATAGATATTAGGAGTTTCGGCTGACCAAAGCTTCGGAGACTTTACATCTGCTTTGAGAGAAATAGTCTGCTTGCTGTTGCCCTGAAGATTTGATATACCGGTAGAAACACCGCTGAGGATATTGTTTCCGTCCTCATCGTAAGCGTCAGCCTGAAGCGACCAGCCATTTCTGCCGTTGCCGGTCATATTGGAAATATCGGCACTTATCTGTAGCTGAGCGTCAGTGAAAGAATTGTCGAGATCGGTGCGTACAGTGTAGTCGCTGATCTGGACAGAAGGTGTACTTACGAGGAAAACGTCACGGAAGATACCGCCGTCGTAGATCATATCCTGACCCTCGAACCATGTGCCGTCGCAGAATTTGTGTACTTCAACAGCAAGGAGATTCTCTCCGTCCTTGAGGTAGTCGGTGATATCGAAGCGGTGAGGGCTGAATGTATCCTCGCTGTAGCCCACAGCTTTGCCGTTTACGTAAACGTAGTAAGCGGATTCGACACCGTCAAACTGTATGTATATCCTTCTTCCGCTTTCCTTCATGGAACTGTCGAGGGTGAACTTCTTGCGATAGAGTCCCACCGGATTATAGTTCGTTGGTGCCGTGGGGCATGGCACGTACTTGTCGTAGTTGCTCTGCCATGGCATTATAACGTTATCGTAGATAGGAAAGTCGAATCCCAGACAGGTCCAGCTTTTCGGCAGCTGAACGGTTTTCCAGCCGTCGCCGTCCTTGCCCTTATAATCGGCATTCATGAAGCCTCCCCAGCGGTATGGAGCGGCTTTTTCTTCGTTCTGAACAACGTTGAGTTCCCAGTCCTCGTTTTCGCCTGTCAGCATCTGGAGATAGTCTGACTGTTCACGGGCATTGTAGTCCCATACAGCGTTGACAGCAGAAGCGTCGTCATGGAAGGGAACAGGGTTTACTGAAGCGGCTTCACGGTTGACAGCGAAGATATCCTCAGCGCCTGACTGACCTGTCCATTCCTTATGTGTAAAGCTGATATCAGCAGCATTAGCTTTCTGGGGAGTTATGCCGTTCATGGAGAGGGTCAGCATAAGTGCGGCCAGAAATACGGATATTTTTTTCATATGGACCTCCTTATATTAGAATTGTACGTTTTTACTGATATTATACTTATATTGTACAGACAAATCTCCATCTTTGCAACCATAAAAAAGAAGAAAAGGTGGAAAATTTGCATGAAATTATGACATAAAAATGCAGGTATTCTGACGTTTTTACTGTGCTTTGTAGGGAGTGACGAAATTTTGAACGGCGTTTTGTGTGTTTTGACAAATATTGTCTGCACAAGTTGAAGCGGTGAGGTAATTGTGTTATAATTACAATTATTAATAGTATAATTCTTGGAGGATAACTAAATGGCTAATACAAAATATACAGAAGCAGACGTACTCGGATATATCAGCGAAAAAAGCGAAGGATGCCGCATTGAAGGCGATTCTCTTGTCTTTCCCGATTACACACTGGCTGTCAGAACACAGATAATAAGCTGCGAGAAAAGCGGGAATGCCTTTTCCGCTCAGCTCATATTCTTTATGGATCATCCGGATTTCGGTCAGCTGCTGGTGGAATCCTGCGTAGGAGTGGGAGACAACGGAGATGAAGCTGTGGAAAATGCCGCAAGAAACTTTATAGCTACTGTTCTTATCCCTGTTCAGAGCGCACTGAAATGCGAGGGAGAGGAGTTCATAACATCCGAACTTATGGGAGAGAAGCATATCTTCCGTGTTCCCTGTGCGTCCGGTTCTCTCTGTATGGGCAGTCAGTTCCTTGAACACGGCGATCTCTGGGAGATCATGAAGGATGTGATACCTCAGTATCTTGGCGGCAGAAAGGCATACTGGGTGAAGCTGTTTGCGGCTATGGCAAACGGTGAGATCATATGCGAAGCAAGAGTTAACGGTATCGTTTTCCACGGCCTTACCGATCTGCTGAAGCAGAGACTTCCCCTCAACGGCGAAAAGCCTGCTTACGGTTCATACAAGGCTTTCGTCTTGCTTATCCAGAATGACGAGACTTATACTCCCTGCCCTTACACCGATCAGCAGGTAGTTGAACTTACAGGTCAGGCGCTTGAAAAGCTGAAGGCTGTACATGATGAAGAATCACACAATGCGGCTCTTGAGGAAATTATAAACAGCGCTCCGAATAAGTCTCTCGGCTGGGAACTGGCAGGACTTGTCCCCGAACTTTTCTGCATGATGGTGATCGGACTCAACGAGAACGACGGTCTCATTTACTTTGTTGACGGTGAGGACAAGAGAGGCGAGATCAAGACCTCACAGCTCAGCAGCTATGATGCAATGGCAAGAGGTGTTTACTCCTATCTGACCGAGAAAAAGCCGTCAAGAGATGAATGCATAAACCTTATGAGATCCAGCGGTATGTTCAATGCAGTACAGAAAGCCCTTGCTGACGGTGCAAAGGCTGAAGACCTGAGATGCAGTGAATTCATGTATACCGTAGGGGAGGACTATAAAATATATTGATGACCTTTGTCACCTGAACGAGAAAGAAGGTATTTGTTATGAAGGCAAGCAGAATATTGGCGGCGGCTGTTGCTATGGCTGCTGCTGCAAATCCGGTGTCCGTGCCTGCTTCTGCGGAGGACTACGGTCCCGTCAGCGCATCCTATGCGGACAGTTACGGTGAAGTTGTAAGCGGTGCTGATTACACCATTATGGTAAGGCTCAGCGGCAAGTATGTCACCGCTTCACAGAACGGCAATGTGGAACAGCAGAGCGGCCGTGGCGACGATTCACAGATATGGCACATCGAAAGCGTGGGCGGAGACAAATGCAGGATAGTTTCAGCATCCGACCACAGCAAGGCTATGACAGTAGAAAACGGCGACAGCACCAACGGAAACAACATCTATCTTTCCGCATATAAGGGAACTTCCGACCAGCACTTCATACTTCACCGCACAGATGATGCTTACTACATAACAGCCGAATGTTCGGGAAATACAGCCCTTGATGTTTACGATATCAGCTACGATGACGGAGCAAATATCGACCAGTGGGACTACTGGGGCGGTGAAGGACAGAAATTCTACATCCGTCCTGTTGACAACAAATACCGCTTTATAAAAGGTGACCTTGACGGCGACGGCGAGCTTACCTTCAATGACCGCATACTCATGGCCCGTGGAGTTTCCGCAGGCTTTGACGATATAATGACGCAGATAGCTGATATGAACGGCGATGGCCGTGCTGACAGCGAAGACTACGATCAGCTGAGCAGGTTCCTTCTCGGTGAGAAGATAAATGCTGACAGCTATTGCGAGATATCATGTGAGAAGCCCGATGTTGCGTATCTTTTTGCGTACTTCCTCGGCAACGCTCCCGAACAGGAAAGGCTTTCCTATGCGGTAAGCACCGACGGTTACCACTTCAGGGCACTCAACGGCGGAAAGGCTGTCTGGAATTCAAGTGTGGGCACGAAATGTCTCCGTGACCCTTACATTTTCAAAGGTGAGGACGGACTTTACCATCTCCTTGCAACGGATATGAAGTCATCTCTCGGATGGAACAGCAACCGTGACATCCTC
>CADBAC010000123.1 GCA_902792495.1 Ruminococcus flavefaciens
CTCATCTTTTAATAGATAGTCAGTAGACACATCGAATATTTTTTTTTTTTTTTGTATCCTGTTAAGGTCGGGTGTGGACTGTGCTCCTTCCCATTTTGATACTGACTGTCTGCTTACACCGAGTTTCTCAGCAAGTTCTTCCTGGGACATCCCTGCTTTTTTTCTGAGTTCAATTAATTTGTCTGCGAATATCATAGTTGTTCCTCCTTGTTTTACTGCACTGGCTGTGCTTTCTGTAATTATTCTACCATATCCGCCACGTTACTGCAAGCAAATCGGCTTTACAATTTGTTGCACAGCGGTTGCAACTGCCCGTTTTTCAGTCAATCAGTGGTTGCAACTGCCGCTTATTCCCAATTTATAGGCAAATCTGTACAATTCGATTTTTTTGCCTGTGATAATCTTTGTTTATTAAGTATCTTGAACTTTATGACAAAATTGTGTATGATTATAAATGTGGCTTTTTAAGCCGTATACATTACTAACTGATAATCAACTACCATATCGGGGGGAGATATTTAATTGAATACAAGAAAGATAATTACCTGTGTGCTTGTATCTGCTATCATCTGCGGAAGCTTTGCTTCATGCGGCGACAAGGACAAAAAGAAAAAGTCAAAGAGCACTTCGGAAAGCAAGACTGCTACTACTGCCGCAGCCGAGACCACTACCGAAAATCCTTACGTAAAGATCGAGGATAATAATATAGAGCTTATCGCTCAGGAGGATGAAACAGCATCAAAAGAGGAGGAGACTACCGAAGACCCGAATGCTCCTGTATTCGACAACGCTGTTGAAGCCGCTTCAGGCGATGCTTTCCTCGCTCTCAACTGCGATGATTTCTGGGTACAGTACTGGGGCGAAAAGGCTGATCCGCTCAGCTACAATGCAGGCATTGCAACTATCGACGGCAACGGTCAGTACACAGTAAGCCTTACGACCGATACAGAAGGCTTCCGCTATGCTATGAACAAAAACACAGAAGAACAGGCCTCTGCCGGCGGAGTAGGTCTTGCCGCTGTTATGATAAAGGACGGCGCTCAGGTTTGCCCTGACGCAGTTATCACCATCGACAGCATTACTGTCAACGGCGAAGTTATCGAGCTTACAAAGAAGAACTACACAAACATCGAAAGCGGAAATGTACGTGCTAATATCTACAATGAGTGGGTTTCAGAAGACAGCATCCCCAAGGATGCAAAGTCTGTTGACGGTCCGCTTTTCGAGAACGGCGAAAAGACTGCCATCAACGACGGAAGCTATGCCGCTATCATCGCTGACAAGGACAAATTCGCAAACTGGACAAATATATCCGTTACTTTCACAGTATCAGGCCTCGACCATGATAATGCAGGCGGATATCAGGAAACCTATTACGATGACCAGAGCTACTTTGAACAGTGGTAATATATAAAAATAAAGCGTGATGTTCCGATCAGAGCATCACGCTTTTCTGTTATTTACTTTTCTCTGTAAATGAACGTATCTGCTTTTCAAAAATATCTTTGATCCGCTCATATGAGAAGTCAGCAAGACGTTCACGCTGTCCCTTTATGAGATATTCCCTCAGCTTTTCATCGTGTACGGTCCTGTCTATGACAGCCGAAACAAACTCGGGGGAATTGTCATCGAGAAGGATACCGCAGCCTCCGAGAGTATCGGAGATAGCCGCTGCATCGTATGCGATTATTGGCACATCGAAGAACATGGCCTCAGCAAGAGGTACGCAGAATCCCTCATGCTCGCTCATACAGACAAAGGCGGAAGCGGTGCGGTAATATGCCAGTATTTCGGGGAAACGGATATGTCCCGTAAATATAACATCATCGCCTATACCGAGAGCGGCGGCATACTTCACCAGACGCTCATAGTAATTCTCCATGCCTGCGTATGAACCGCAGAGAATGAGTCTCGCCTGCGGGTCACGCTTCTTGTAGCAGAAGAATGCACGTATCAGGTTTTCCTGTTTCTTATTGGGAGCTATTCTTCCCACGAAAAGGAGATTCGTCCGTCCGTCGCTGAATTTCTTCATTACCGCTTCATCGGGAGCCTGCTTGTAGTCCTCGAAGCGAATGAGTATGGGTCTTACGTCAATGTGACAGGTGTAGCCCATTTTCAGCAGTTCGTTTTTGTTGTAGGCAGAATCCGCCAGTACATACTCAACCTTGTCACGGAGGTACTCAACGCCCTTGTAGCCGTATTCCGTAAGCTTAGCGGCTTCGGTGCTGTATGGGCGGAAGAATTCCGGAGGAGTGATATTGTGGTAGACCATTATCCTCCTGCACTTATACTGTTCTATCTTAAATGTAAGGTCTGTGCCTGTGGACTTGTGATATATGAGGATATCGCTGTTTTTAAGGTCTTTCAGCTTGTCGGTGTGGGAAGCTATTCCTCTCGGCAGTCTTTTGTCGATATTCTCGGCATATATCTCCGACTTAAAGCCCATATCCTTCAGCGCACCGCTGAGGGCTATGGTGTCGTTGCCTATTGCGTCGCCGAATGAAAGAGTAGGGAGAAGCTGTACTATCCTCATACATTCTCCTGCTTTCCGAGGGCTTTGCGGAGTTCCTCGTTTTCTTTCTCCAGCTTCTCAATACGCATAAGCAGTTCTTTCTGCGCAAGTTCCAGTGTCTCGGCCTTGCTGATGGCTTTTTCGGGAGAATTTTCAGCCAGTCCGTTGAGCACCGTAACTATTGACGAATTGACATTGTTCTGATCCTCCACAGTCGGCTCGATGTAGAACTTCATCAGCTTGCGGATGACCTTCTTGAAACCCGTTTTCAGCGGATTGCCTTTCAGTTCTTTGTATGGCTGGACATTGTAGTTCGAGTTGAGGAAATCAAGAGCCTCCCTGACTGAGCCGCCTGCCTGAGGAGTTTTCTTATAGGGCACATCCTCAAAGCTGAGCATATCTCCTGTGAGGCCTTTTTCTTTTATCTCACGCTTTATATCAGCCATTATTTCCTCGATGTTTATGTTGTTCTCTTCCATTGTTTATCCTTTCAAATTTTATTGATACAGCCGTAGGCTGCTCACTTCTTTATGGCAACAGCCGCATAGTCCTGACTGCCGAATATCATATCCGAGACTTTCTTCATAGCCTTGTTGAATTCCTCACTTTCGCCGCCGCTTATTTTCAGCTCGGGGATGCTGTGAGGAGGTCTGCTCTGCTCGGTGTAGATTATCTCCACATCCGTGAATCCTGCCTTTTCAAGGAAATACTGCAAAGTCAGCGGATGCACGGGCTTGATGTGGGAGGGGTCGATGTAGAAAGCATTTGTGTATATGGAAAGGGAGGTAGGATTCGGAGTCTCGATGATGATGCATCCACCCTTTTCCAGTTTTTCATAAGCGGTATTGCAGAGAGCGATTATCTCGCCTGTCTTCATATGCTCCACCACCTGCCCAACGAAAATGCCGTCAGTCTTTTCCATTTTTGCAAGGTAAGCCGTGCCGTCGCCGCAGTGAGCTTTCAGCCCCTTGCTGTTGCAGTAATCGGTGTACGGCTCGTATATGTCCACGCCTTCTGCGTTGATGCCGTTATCCTTCATCAGCGAGAGGAATTCTCCACGTCCGCAGCCGATATCGAGAACGTGCTTTTTGCCCCTGAAATATTTCAGGTAAGACTCCTGAGCCTTCTTCACGCTTTCGATGCTTCCACGGAAACGGTTTTCAAAATCGAAATAGTCGATGTCGGTGTAATCGTCCGAAACGGCAACAGGAGCAGATACGGGAATATTTTCGTATACAACAGCGTTCCTCTTGCCGCCCGCTGCCGACTTCTTTTCAAGTGAACGCACCTTTGACTTGATGAATTCGGTCTCACTGTCAAGACGTTCAAGAAGCGCATTGTTGTTGCGGACGTTGATACTTACGTTTTCAAGGTCACGGCGCAGGTCGCTTTCGTTTTCTTTAAGCGGAACACGGCTGCTTCCGATGTCCTTGTCGAGAGCCTCGAAGGCAGGGAGGATACAGCCGAAAATGCGTCTTTTCAGCCAGCCCTTTATGCCTTTTTCATTATTTATATCGTACAGGAATTTAGAAATATTACTGCTCATAGTCAGACACTCCATTTATGTTTTATTCTCGTTATTCCTGCGTCTCCGGTATTTGATATCATTTCTGCCTTGTATATCTGTCGGCAGTAATCCACGGGGATGCCGTCCCCTGTTTCAATGGCGAAGTCGAAGCTGTATTCCGACGGAAGGAGCAGAACGTCCTCCAGGATTATCTCGGCTTTTCCGTCTTTTGTGAGGGTTATATCGCCTGTGCGGTCTATCCTTGTGTTGGTGCCGTAGCACTGTATGCCTTCACGGTTGAAAATGCCTATGCCGAAAACAGCGTCCTCAACGGTCTCGCTGACGGTATATTCGATAACAAAGCGGATAGTCTCGCCGGTACGGAAGATATTCTTCTCTTTGCCGTCCTCGCCGTAGGAAGTTACAGACTTTATACGTGCTTTGCCGTTGCCCCAGCGTTTGCCGTTTTCCTCGGTAGGAGTTTCAGCACTGCTGACCTTACCGTTTTCCTGCATCTCACGGCTCATGAAATCAAGATATTCCAGATCCACTTCTTTCGGAGGTCCCATAGCTTTGATAAGGCCGTCGTATATCCATATGGAACGGTCACATATCTGCTCTATCTGACCGAGAGAGTGGGAAACAATTACTATAGTAGTGCCCTGAGCCTTTATCTCTTTCAGCCTTGCGAAGCATTTGGCCTGAAAGTTTGCGTCACCCACGGCAAGTATCTCGTCAATGAGGAGAATGTCTGCGTCAACGTTTATCGCCACGGAAAAGGCAAGACGCATATACATTCCCGATGAATAAGTGCGGACAGGGTTGTCTATGAAATCTTCCAGCTCGGAAAATGAAATTATATCGTCAAGTCTTGCATCTATCTCCTTTTTTGTGAGACCGAAAATTGCGGCATTTGTGTAGATGTTCTCTCTGCCGCTCATATCGGGATGAAAGCCTGCACCAAGCTCGATAAGGCTGGAAACACGGCCGTTCATGGTTATTGTACCACTGTCGGGATACATTATCCTTGTGAGTGTCGGGATACATTATCCTTGTGAGAAGTTTCAGCGTGGTGCTCTTGCCGCAGCCGTTTCTGCCGATGAGTCCCACGGCTTCGCCTTTGTTAACGGTAAAGCTTATGCCTTTCAGCACTTTTCTTTCCTCGTAGCGGCTTCTCTTGCGGAAAAGCAGCCTTTCTTTCAGCTGTGAGCCTTTGTCGGGATAGACCTTGAAGCTTTTGGTTATATCCTTTACGATTATTGCCTGTTCACTCATCACAGTTCCTCCGCAAAGCGTCTCTGAAGCTTGTTGAAAACGATACCGCCGAAAATAAGGAAGAATACTCCCAGACCTGCCGCAGAAATGAGAGAGGTCAGGTCTGGCATCTGCTTGTAGTAAAGCACGTCACGGTAGCAGCCTATGACATGGGTCATGGGGTTGAGACCGAATACGGGCAGCAGTCTGTCGGGTATCATTGACTTGTCGTACATTATGGGCGTCATATACATCCAGACCATAGAGACTATACCGAGGATATGTTCAAGGTCACGGAAGTATACTGTCACAGCCGATGTCAGCAGAGCCATTCCCAGAGCGAGGAGATATTCCACCGCCATTATTACGGGAAGCGTCAGCAGGGCGGCAAAGTTGAAGCCTGTACCCGAGACAATGATGACTGCGAATATTACAAGGAAGCACAGCAGCATATTGACGAAGCAGCTTGTGACATAGGATATGGGGATGACCATACGTGGGAAGTAAATTTTCTTGATAAGGTCTTTCTGAGCGACGATAGAAGCAGCACCGACGGTAATGGATGATGAGAAGAATATCCACGGAATCAGTGCAACGAAAAGGTAGAGATAATAGCGCTCGATGTTGGTTCTGAGGATGAAAGAGAATACAACGGTGTAGACCACCAGTTGCAGGAGAGGGTTTATGAAGGTCCAGAGGAAGCCGAGGGCAGAGCCTTTGTAGCGGCCTCTGAGGTCTTTGCGGACAAGGCTTGCGATCATCTGCCTGTACGCATAAAGTTCTTTTATAGTGTTCATTATGAACTCCTTCTGAAAGTACGCATTATTAATCAAATTATAACATATACGGGATTTTATGTCAACCAATGGACGTCACCGAACACGGAAATCAATTAAATAATATTTTGTAGGGGCTGCCTTTGGCAGTCCTTGCAATAATCAGGAGGGCCGCCGAAGGCAGCCCCTACAAAAATCATTCGTAACATGACAT
>CADBAC010000124.1 GCA_902792495.1 Ruminococcus flavefaciens
CCCGCGGATGAAGCCGTTGCCTGCTCCGGAAGTCTGATGGCGTCAAACCATTCTCTGAGGTCCTTGTCCGGGAGCCCCCTGACCCCGCAGTCTGCTTTCCATTGTTCAAAAGATACTTTTTCGAAATGAGACATATTACTTATCGCTGGCGCCTCCTATAGCGCGTTTGAGTTCTTCAGCCATATCGGTCTTTTCCCACTTCACGTCGAGATCTGTCCTGCCCATATGTCCGTATGCGGCAAGCTGTCTGTACTGAGGCTTTCTGAGGTCGAGCATTTCGATGATAGCTGTAGGACGAAGGTCGAATACCTTTGAAACAGCCTCTGAGAGCTTCTCCTCGTCTACCTTGCCTGTGCCGAATGTATCAACAAGGATAGAGATAGGCTTAGCAACGCCGATAGCGTATGAAAGCTGTACCTCAGCCTTGTCAGCAAGTCCTGCTGCAACGATGTTCTTGGCGATATATCTTGCAGCGTAAGCAGCGCTTCTGTCAACCTTTGTCGGGTCCTTACCGCTGAATGCTCCGCCGCCGTGACGTGAATATCCGCCGTATGTATCAACGATGATCTTACGTCCTGTAAGTCCGCTGTCGCCCTGAGGTCCGCCAACAACGAAACGTCCTGTAGGATTGATAAAGAACTTTGTGTTCTCGTCCATAAGCTCAGCAGGGATAACTGCCTTTATTACCAGTTCTTCGATATCCTTGCGTACCTGTTCGAGAGTAACGTCTGCGGAATGCTGAGATGAAACAACAACTGCGTCAACTCTTACGGGCTTGCCGTTGTCATATTCAACAGTCACCTGTGACTTTCCGTCGGGACGGAGATAACGGAGAGTGCCGTCCTTGCGCACTTCTGTAAGCCTGAGAGCAAGCTTGTGAGCCAGTGAGATAGGCAGAGGCATAAGCTCGGGAGTCTCATTGCAGGCATAGCCAAACATGATACCCTGATCGCCTGCGCCGTTTGAAAGGCCGTCAGACTCGTTGTCCTCTTCTCTGTACTCGAAAGCCTCGTTAACACCCATAGCGATGTCGGGAGACTGCTCATCTATAGTAGTCATAACAGCGCAGGTATGAGCATCGAAGCCGTACTTTGCACGGTCGTAGCCGATATCAGCGATGACCTGTCTTGCTATCTTAGGGATATCCACTGAAGCTGTTGTGGAGATCTCACCCATACACATTACAAGGCCTGTTGTAACGCAGGTCTCGCAGGCAACTCTGCCCATTTTATCCTGTTCAAGTATTGCGTCAAGGACTGCATCCGAGATCTGGTCGCAGATCTTATCGGGATGTCCCTCTGTAACTGACTCTGATGTAAAGAATATTTTGCTCATTTTATACCTCCTGTAATTAAAAAAGCGCTCCTATTCGGAACGCTTTGATTTTTGATAAAAATCCTCATCTTCCGGATAAACCGCAGGAATTAGCACCTTGACCGATATAGTCAGGTTGCCGGGCTTCACAGGACCTGTTTCCTCCGCCGCTCTTGATAAGGTATGATTGTATTATACACCATCGTTCTTCATTTGTCAACAGGAAATTCCATAAAAGTTCACAGACGGCGAAATACAGGAAATATCCGAGTGTTGCACTTGGTTAATAGCATTTATCTCCGGACAACAAATGAGCCTCCGTTTAAGGAAGCTCATCTGCCATGATATAGGGATTATTGGGGATTTAATAGTTTAGTGTTGGGGTAAACATTAAACTACCATGAAAATCAGCTTTGGGATCTCTCCCTCAGCAACTATAGTATAACATAACTTTATGTATATTTTGTGAAAATCCCGTAAACTCTCCAGTAGAAAAAAATTGTGATATTCCGTCTATCATTGTACACTTTGCACAACTCAAAGTTTTTTCCACTGAAAATATTCACCGACCGTAGAATTTTTGTGGATTTATACACCGTTCAGCGGTTCATACAACCTTATGACAAGTTCTGTCATTTGCTGACAACGTCACTGATCTTGAACCAGAATGTGGATCCCTTGCCGAGAGTGCTTCTCACACCGTAGTCGTAGTCGTGGAGTTTCAGTACAGCCTTGACTATGGAAAGGCCCAGACCCGTGCCCACAACTTCACGCTTGTGGTTCTCGGAACGGTAGTATTTATCGAAGATAAGCTTTATCTTGTCTTCCTCGATGCCCTGTCCCGTATCCTCGATCTCGATGAGAACACCGTCAGGCTGATTTATCTGGCGGACAAACACTTTCTTGTCATCGCCCGTATAGTTTATAGCATTATTGATAAGGTTGTAGATGACCTGTTCGATCTTGACTACGTCACAGCGCACCGTTCTCTCCTCATCGGGTGCAAACTCGATGCTATAGCCTTTTTTCTCGGATATTCCCGCAAACCTGTCGATTATCTCGCTTAGTTTCGAGCGTATGCCGAATTCAGAAGGGCTGAGTTCCTGCTTGCCGCTTTCCAGCTTGGAAAGGTCAAGGATGTCGTTTACCAGCAGTGCAAGACGATCAGTCTCGTTTATGATTATGTCCAGATGCTCGTTTCTCTTAGCAGGGTTATCTCCCGAAAGGTCACGTATCATCTCCGCATATGCCTTTACCATAGTAAGCGGAGTTCTCAGGTCGTGGGAGACATTGGCAATGAGGTCTCTCTGCATGGTATCCACTCTTGACAGTTCCTTCTCGGCGTAAGTCAGGGTGTCCGCAAGCGTTTTCGCTTCAAGATAGCCATTGCCCTCAAATTTGGTATTGAAGTCGCCTTTCGCCAGCTTTTCCGTAGATTTCGTGATATTGTCGATAGGCCGTGAGAGATGTTCCGACAGCAGCATGGATATGAAGAATGCTGCTATGATAAGTATCACCGTTATGACCATCAGCTGCTGCTTGATGATATCAACAGTCGATCCCACAGGTACAAGTGCTGAATTTATAAGCAGATATCCGTCAGGCTTCTCGGGATCACCGAGAGTACAGCCGTAAAGCAGCATATCGTAACCGCTTCGTGGATTTTTCACCATGTCTTTTATAATGTGTTCCTGAGACTTGTTGATCTCCTGAACATACTGGAATGTCATATTCTCTCTGCCGTGGATTATGCAGTCGCCAAGTATCTCAGCGGAATATCTGGAACGGATGTGGCGGTCAAGTATCTCAACGCAGAAATCGTTTTTCTGAGCAATATCCGAGACCTGATCGAAAAAGTCTTTGTCCATTATATTGGTATAAGCTTCCGTTATCTGTTCAGCGCAGGAAGACGTACTTCTCACCTTCATCCTCTCGTAGAAATTTTCAAGGAAGAAGATCTGGCAGACCCACAGAAGAAGGAATACCATAAGCGTGAACAGTACAAAGTAGATCCATACCTTGAATTTCAGCGGCAGTTTACTTTTTGTGCTGCCGATCTTTTTAAGCTTCAAACTTGTATCCCATTCCTCTCAGAGTAACGATGAATTTTCTGTACTCACCGAGACTGTTTCTCAGCATTTTAATATGTGTATCAACAGTTCTGTCATCGCCGAAGAAATCATAGCCCCATACTTCTTCAAGAAGCTTGTCACGGGTAAGGGCAATATTCTTGTTCTTCACAAGGTAGAACAGGAGATCGTACTCCTTTGGTGTCATGGAAGCCTTTTTGCCGTTTACATAGACTTCTCTGCCCGAGATATCAACTTCCAGCCCCTCGAAAACGTACTTGTCCAGCTGAGTATCGCTTTCCTGTCTTGCGCTTCTCTTGAGGACAACTTTGACTCTCGCCATAAGTTCCTTTGGTGAGAAAGGCTTTACAACGTAATCGTCAACACCTATCTCGAAGCCGAAGAGTTTGTCGTACTCCTCGCCTCTTGCGGAAAGCATGATAACGGGGATATTCTTGCTCTTATGTATCTCCTTGCAGGCGGAATAGCCGTCAAGGCGAGGCATCATGACATCCATGATGATAAGATCATAGTCATTGTCATGGCAGAGGTTCACAGCCTCCATTCCGTTTTCTGCTTCTGTCACTTCATATCCTTCAAATTCAGCATATTCTCTGACGACCTTGCGGATATTTATCTCATCGTCAACTACTAAAATATGTGCCATATTTTACACTCCTCCATTAGTATGAACAGGCAGGCGATAAGCTTTCAGAAAGCCGTATCAGCACGTATTACAGGCATTTCCCGTCCTGTCCGATCCTTTATCTTTATAATACATTATATCATATTACACCCTCAAAGTGTAAATAATGTGAAATTTTATTGTAAATTTCCGTCAATTTTATCAAAACTGCATTCAAAAAGTAAATTTTCATTGACATTTATAGTTGTTTTTGCTATAATGTAATTGGTATAAATTTATCCGAAAGGAGGCGGTCGCTATAAAGAAAGGCAACCCCGTTGCGGCTGCACTTATAATAGTAGCTGCTACCGCTCTTGTAATATTATTCTGTTTCCTCTGCCCTGAACACGTTGTCATGGCACTGATCACATATATATCCACTCTCGTTTTCGCTACACTTATCCTTGCTATCATCAGCAATATCATGATGAAGAAGAATTACGTAAACGAAGAGAATATAATAAAGATCGCTGAAAATATGAACACCGAGATGATCATATGGTCTGATGATTTCTCGTATATTTTCATCAATAAGAAGCTCCGTGAACTCCTCGGTCTCCCCGACACCGCTTCAGATCATAAGGCTGCTGTATGGAGAGCTTTCGGCATCACTGAGCCCGATGAGAATATACTCAAGGAGATAGCAGACAGCCAGTCATATGAAGCACACTTCAAAGGCGCTGATACCTCAATGGTATCTATCGCATGGAGCACTTCTCTCGTCAGAAGAAACAAAAAGAGCACTATCCACGTCAGCACAGGCTTCAACCTGACTGAACTCAAAAAGATGAAAGTCAACCTTGCAAGCGCCAACGACTTCTTCAACTCGTCCATGGAACTTGCCGAGATCGGCGTTCTTATGAGCGTTGACCGCAGAAATTACCGTGCTTCACCCGAAACAGTGAAGATGCTGGGACTTAAATCAAGCAGTATCACAGCCGCTCAGTTCCGCTCCCTCGTCCATCCCACTCCCTCGTCCATCCAAACGACCGTATAATTTTCGACGGCGCTCTGATGAACATGGACAGCAAAGAGGTCAAGAGCGTAGAAATGCGTATCAAATCGGCCGACGGCGCTTACAGATGGTACTCCTACCGCTATAAGTCCATCGAAGCCACTGACAACACTCTCCCCCTCTTCGGAGGAGCTATCCTCGATATCACAGACGAACACGAAAAGGATATCCGCATCGAGCGTCTGGCTTATATCGATGAAGTCACCGAGATCGCAAACCGCAATAAACTGCTGAAGGAAGGTACTTCCATTTACGATTCCAGCAAGCTGCTGCATTACAACTTCTGGATAATCGTGCTGGATATCGACCGATTCCACATCATCAACGATACCTGCGGCTACGAAAACGGCAACACTATCCTCAAGAACTTCGCTCACATCCTGTATAAGTTCGTTACTCCCGGCGGCCTTGCAGCACGTATAAGCGGCGACAATTTTGCCCTTATCCTCCGTGACTACGGCGACGACGATCTGCCTGTCCGCACAGTAAAGTCCATCCAGGATGAATTCGCAAGACTTGCTGTGGATCAGCTTTCGTCCATCAATCTCAGCTGCTCGGCAGGCTATTCAATGCTCCCGAGAGACGGAAAGTCATTCCGTGACATCCTCGATCACGCTGAATTCGCCCTCAAGTCCGCAAGCGGTTCCCAGGGCTGTATATGTGCTTACGAGCCAAGTATGCACGACTCCATAATCGGCAACACCGAAATGGAAAAGGCACTTGCTCTCGCCATCGAAAAGAACGAACTCCAGCTGTTCTACCAGCCGAAGATCGACCTTGCGACCAACAAGATCATGGGCGTTGAGGCGCTTATCAGATGGATAAAGCCCGACGGCACTATCATCAGCCCCGACGTATTCGTGCCTATCGCCGAAAGCTCTCACCTCATCGGCAAGATCAGCGACTACGTGCTCAACGAGGGCTGCCGCCAGAACAAGCTGTGGCAGAAAATGGGCTACCCGAACATCGTAATGTCCATCAACTTTGCTTCCACCGACTTCTATCAGACCGACCTCAAAGACAAGGTCTTCGAGGCTCTGGCAAGATCGGGACTGGATGCACAGTGGCTGGAAGTCGAACTCACCGAGACTCTTGCTCTCAGCGATGTTAACTTCGCTATCGCACAGATGAACAAGCTTCGTGAACTGGGAGTAAAACTTGCTATGGACGACTTCGGTACAGGTTACTCATCACTGAGCTACCTCCAGACTCTCCCCATTACTCTGCTCAAACTTGACCGTTCGTTCATCACCGACATTGAACATGACAATATAGCCTACGAGATAGTATCCGCTGTCATTCGTATCGCTAAATCCAAGAAGATAGAAACTATCGCAGAAGGCATAGAAAATCACGTTCAAGAATCCATTCTCAGAATGGCAGGATGTGACTATGCTCAGGGCTACCTCTACGGAAAGCCCATGCCGCCTGCCGAATTACAGAAATTCTTTGAAGAAAATGCTAAAATATAAACACCGATGCGCATTAGGCATACGCAGACGGTGCAAACGGAGGTATAACACATGAAAAGAAGAATCGGAATACTCACAAGCGGAGGCGACTGCCCCGGTCTCAATGCTACTATCAGAGGTGTGGCTAAGGCCTGTTATGAACGTTTCGGCGAAGAAAACGTCGAAATAGTCGGAATTTCCAACGGCTATTACGGTCTCATCAACAACCTCTGCAAGGACATGGCTCCGTCAGCTTTCTCGGGAATCCTCACTCAGGGCGGAACTATCTTCGGTACAAAGCGTCAGCCGTTCAAGATGATGCAGGTCATCGGCGAGGACAACGTGGACAAGGTCAAGAATATGAAAGAGACCTACAAGAAGCAGAGACTGGACTGTCTCCTCACTCTCGGCGGAAACGGCACACACAAGACTTCCAAACTCCTCTCAGACGAAGGACTTAACGTTATCGGCCTTCCAAAGACCATCGACAACGACATTTACGGCACAGACGTAACTTTCGGTTTCCACACCGCTGTGGATATCGCTACAGACGTTATCGACCGTCTTCACACCACAGCCGCAAGCCATTCTCGTATACTCGTTTGTGAGATCATGGGCAACAAGGCCGGCTGGCTCACCCTTAACGCAGGTATCGCAGGCGGCGCTGATGTAATCGTTATCCCTGAGATACCTTACGATATCGACAAGATATGCGACTCGGTAATGGCAAGAAGCGCATCAGGCAAGACTTTCTCCATTCTGGCAGTTGCGGAAGGTGCTTTCGATATAAACGAAGCCAAGATGAAAAAGAAGGAACGTGCAAAGAAGCGTGCGGAAGCTGGCATCACTACCGCTACAAGCCGCATTGCCGCTCAGATCCAGGCAAACACAGGCATGGAAGCAAGAGTATGCGTTCCCGGACATATGCTCCGTGGCGGCGCTCCCAGTGCTTATGACCGTGTGCTTTCCACACAGTTCGGCGTTCACGCAGCTTACCTCATCGCTCAGGAGAAGTACGGCCGCACAGTTGCAAAGATCGGCAACAAGATCACTTCCAACAAGCTTGCAGATATTGCAGGAAAGACAAAGTTTGTCGATGTTGAAAGTCACCTCGTTATCGCTGCTCGTGATATCGGTGTATCTTTCGGCGATTGATAAAATTAAAGCCGCAGCAAATGCTGCGGCTTTTTTAACAGCAGACAGAGGAATCTTATGTACAAAAATTACACAAAAACCGAGATAGCGTTCCTGGGAACTTTGATAACTGCCGCACTAATTTACAGAATAGCGAACGATACAAAAATAGTCCGCATACCGTCCGAAGTCATTTTGCTCATCTGGATTTTCTGCATCGGTTATATTTTCTTCAACAGGAGCATAAAGCTGCTGATAAATGCAGTAAAAAACCGGAATAATTTCTGCGTCATCACAGCTGAAATAACGGAAATAAAGCATTTTTATTTGTCAAGAGGAGGCGGATATGACTATTACATCATCAGCTATGAATACATGAATAAGTCATACTCGCAGGAGATCCACAACTCTTTCAGTATAAAGAAATGGAAGAAAGACGACAGGATAAAAATAAAGGTGAACAAAAACGCTCCCGATAATATTATAATAGTGTTCAGTGACGTTTCAACGGCGGTGCTTATGAGTATTATCGGACTCATTTTTGAAGCAGTCCCCATCGCAGTTTACTTGCACACTCACAAATGAACAGACATCATATAACTATGAAACCACAGCGTTAACCTCAGTAC
>CADBAC010000125.1:0-5029 GCA_902792495.1 Ruminococcus flavefaciens
ATTTCTTCTGTGGCCTCGGCTGTAGTTTCAGCTGAAGTTTCGGTAGTTTCCGTTGTTTCTCCGGAAGTTGTCCCCTCTGTGGTAACTTCTGTTACCTCAGCAGTTGTGGTCTCCTCCACTCTGTCGCCCTCGCTGAAAATGAGGTCATCGGTGATGCTGATATCATTGATATCGGCTGCGATGAATCTTGCCCCCGAGAGAACGTAAACGTAGTCGCCGATGTACATTGCACGGTTCACCATGAACTGATCGTAGTAGTCGTTGTTTTCGGCTTCGATAGTGCCTTTCTCCACGAAATGGCCGTCCTCATAGGAGAAGAACATGAACTTGTTCTCATACTTCCAGTTTCCGTTGACTTCGACTTCGCACTCAACAGGGAAACCGATGAGGTTCTTTTCGGGAGCGATAAGGAGTGCCTTTCTCTCCCATACTGCCTGAGAAGATACCCAGCTGTAGCCGTTTTCGTCGTCTCTGTCAAGTGACCAGAATCCCACTTCCTTTAAGTTTTCGGGATCGGAGTTGTCGAACATCACCATCTTGATGCCTGTTTCTATGGCGTTCTCGTCTGCATTGACGCCGAATCCGAGAAGGAGTCCGTCCTTCCACTGCTGCATATATGAGCTGTAACCGTTGATCTTGAACTCGTCAAGGATAGTCGGTGCAGTCGGGTCACTGAGGTCGATAGCAAAGAGCGGATCGGTCTGTTCGTATGTTACAACGTAAGCCATATCGCCCTGGAAGCTTACGGACTTGACGGATTCAGTCTCGCCGAAGCCTTCAACGCTGCCCACAACGTTCATATCCATATCCAGAACATAGAGGGCATTGTCACGCTTGAATGTATCTTCTGTGTACAGCCTTACCTTGTCTGAGTCGGTGAGTCTTTCCCACCAGCGTGGCTTTTCGCCTTCTTCAACGGTATCACGGGTAACGGCCACACGGAAGTAACCGTTGTATTCGCTCATGGAGAACTGATCCTTCACGAAGCCGTCGATAGTAGCTGATGCCGCAGGAGCGATACCGCCTCCGCCAATGGCGATACGTGTGATATCGGTCTTGTCACCGTGGTAAACGGATGTGTAGAAATTATCGGCAGATGCATAGAGTTCGCCCGAATAATCGGCAAGAGCCTTTTTGTCAACAGCTCTGGGAGCGCCTGATTCGTTCAGGTCAACACTGCCGATGATGGAGTAAGTCACATATGTTATTCCTCTTGTGTCGCCCTCGGGAGGAAGAAGGATATCCTTCGGAGGGATAAGTCCGCAGTTCCCTTCAAGTCCGCAGTGCGGGATGTAGCGGTCGTAGTCATCGGGATCATCGAAAGCAGAGTAGTCGTCCGAGGTGTAATTGGTAAGGAGGTACATATTTCCGTCAGGAGCGATACGAACGTCCTTGTAGCTGCCGTCCTGATAGTAAACGTCGATAAGCTCGGGAGAATCGCCTGTGGTGTAGAATGCGGCGAAAGTAGTCTGCTTGTAGAGGTAATCGTCGGATGCGTACCATTCCGAGAAAGTCTCGCCTATGATGACCACCATATCGTTGTAGAGATACATATCCTCAACGTAGCTTCCGCAGTAGTCAGCGCCCTCGTAGAAGGACTGTATGTCCACGGAAGTTGTATGGCTGCTGAGGAATTTTCCGTCCCTGACCTTTGCAGAGCGGAGCAGAGAGCCGTCCTCGCCGTTGATGCCACTGGTTATGTAGTAAATGTACTTGCCGTCGGTCTTGGCGATATCGGCTTCAAGGACATCCTTTTCCTGATTGTAGGTGTCGGAGAATTCAGGCTTTTCCTCGCCGTCAGCACCGCCTATGCCTTCGATGCCGATAGAGCTTTCTTCGGCAAATGCCTCGGTTTCTTCGCCCTTGTCTGCTTCGTTGAATTCATAATCTCCGCCTGCATTATCTTCGACAGACTGAACTGCTGAATCGTCTGCTGCATATGACTCCTCGGCTTCTGCTTCCTGAGCAAAGTCGTCGAAATTCTCGCCAGCTTCGGCAGGGATGGCTTCCTCTACTGCGTCATCAGTTATTGCACCGAATGTCTTTACGTCATCGGTAAATCTGTACTGATTCCTCTGCTTTTTCTGATTCTCCGAGGCGGTCTTCATAAGTTCGTATATCTGCGAATAATCGGTTGCGCCGCTCATGTAAGCCTGCTGAGAATAGAGTTCCATAGTCTGCTCGACTTCGGGGAGAGTTGTGGTCTCCTCCACCATCGAAGAAGTGCTGATATCACGATGGCTCTTTTCGGGCTTCACACCTTTAAGGTAAGCGTAAGAGCCTCCGCCTATGACTGCACAGGCAGCAGCTGCTGCGGCAAGGCGGCCTGCCACTGATATGCCGCTTCTCTTCTTTTCGGCATTTTTCTCATCCAGCATAGCTTTTATGTTTTCGGGTTCCAGTTCCTGCGGAACGGGTTCTTTTTCCAGCATTTCCTTTACCTTCTCATCGTTATTCATAGTTAAGCCTCCTTTATGCTTCTGCGGAAAGCTCCAGGCGGAGCTTCTGTTTTATGGCTGCAAGTCTGGAACGGACGGTACTGGGCCTGGAATCGCATATCTCTGCGATCTCGCCGCTGGAATATCCGCCCAGCACCGACATGGAGAGAAGCAGCCTTGAATCGCTGTCCAGTTTTTCGAGAGCCTCACTCAGTTCCACATTATCGTAGCTGAAATCATCTGTGAGGGAAGTGTTTTCGTCGATGGATTCGGCAGGAGCGAAATATTCTTTCTGCTTGCGTTTTATTTTGGCTGAGAGGATAGCCATTATCCAGCTGCGGAATTTTGAAGGATCGCTCAGTTTCTTTATGGAAGAAAAGGCATCCAGTACGGCATCGCTTACTGCGTCACAGGCATCGTGAGAGTTTCTGAGACTGTAGAGCGCAATGTGATACATATCCTTGTAAACCGTGGAATAAAGCCTTGCAAATGCTTCTGAACTGCCCTGACCTGCCAGTCGGACATCTTCTGAAATATCGTTCATATGTAATGCCTCCTTTATTATGTAATAGTTCTTCTCGGGGACTAATGAAGTGCCATTCTGTATAATAGGTGTCGAAAAAAGCGAAAATTGACGAATGCCGTCCAAAGAATCGTGAAAGTGAACAATAATATTTCCTCTCATTGTGGAATTTGCAAGAATACGATAGGGCAATATGTAATTTATATCTTTGGTGGACAAAATGACGGCAAAGGTGTTGACAAAATCTGTGATATGTTGTATAATAAATGTGTACAAATCGTTATTATGTTCTTATACTAATTCAAAAAATACTGACGCAGGAAAAATATGCTGACAGATATGATTGCCTTTTTTGGATCAGTATTGTTTATGGCAACACCGCACAAAGCTTGTGCTGAAGATGCGCCGACAGATTTTTCCGTCAGATTGTATAGAAATTCAGCAGGCATACTATCGTATGTCAAAGGATTTCTGTGCAATATGGCGAAAAATATGCAAGTAGATTCAGTGCAAAGCCGTCAGGCGGGCTTTGTGCGGTGTTGCCTTATGTTTATGAGAATGATAAGTCCGCAAACGGCGGGCTCTCTTCCTGCAATGTGCAGGACGACAACTTTCAGGGGTGAAAAATTTGAATAAGAAGAAACGTCCGATCTGCGGAGTTGTAGCCGCAGAAGCCAACAGCATCGAGCAAAGGCAGATAATCGGCGGTATCGTAACTCAGAACCAGAAATATAATATTGATACTGTCGTTATCTCCAATATCTACAACCCGAACGTTAAGGAACAGGATCTTTTCTGTGAGAACAGGATCTATGACCTTATACTTTCCGAGGATATTGATTCTATTATACTCATTTCAGAGTCATTCGTCAATGAGGAACTCTGGAAACACGTTGTGGATTATATCTTCAGAAAGTCAATTCCCGTGGCCGTTCTCGGAAATGTCCATGACGGCCTTGAACTTCCCAACTGCATATTCATCAATACCAGCGATACCAACGATATGGAAGATGTGACCAACCACCTCATCGAGGAGCACGGCTTCACCGATATCCATATCCTGACAGGCTATGATTTCATAAAGGCATCACGCCTGCGTGTGGACGGCTACAGGAAAGCGCTGGAATCCCACGGCATACCTTTTGACGAAAGCAAGGTATTCTACGGCAATTTCTGGATGAATTCGGGTGAGGATCTGGCTGTGAGATATGCCAGCGGAGAACTGAAACTGCCTCAGGGCATCGTCTGTGCCAACGACCATATGGCTTACGGCCTTATCGACAAATTCGCCGAACTGGGTATTTCCGTGCCCGGCGATGTTTCCGTTGTGGGCTATGAGTTCGTGGGCGGCAGAGAGATACATACTCCCATCCTGACCACCTATCAGCGCAACAGAAGCGAGATAGGCAGGATAGCGGCTGTTACTCTCTATAACAAGCTTTGCGGCGAGGATACCGAAATTACCGTTCCGAGAGGAAAGATCATCCACGGCGACAGCTGCGGCTGCGGCGTTAAAAAGGAACAGCTTATGGAGGAGCTGAAGCTGGCAAGAGTCAAGAAGGATTTCGAGCACTTCAACCTGTTCAATCCCCTCGACCAGAAACTGACGGATTCACGTACTCTCGATGAATTCATCTCCACCTGCGGTTCTTTCCAGTGGCAGGTGCGCTCGGTCAACGATATAGTTTTCTGCCTCTACAAGAACTGGTATGACTCAGAAGCAGCTGCGCCGTCAGAATTGCTGACCTGCAAGAGCATCGTTCCGTGGTCGGAAATGCAGCCTTTTGAGATAAAAAGGTACGACCTCGGCGATTTTCTCAGTAGATGGGATATCCCGTGCGTATACTATTTTACGCCAATGTTCTGCAATGACAGGATGTTCGGCTATTCCGTGCTGAAATATGACTGTCCCGACACCTACGATGATATCTACAGAAACTGGATAAAGTCGGTATCGAACGGACTGGAATTCCTCCGCATGAAGAACGATATCAAGTACCTGACACACTGCCAGAATCTCTCCGACAGCCGTGACACTCTTACGGGTATGTTCAACGAAAACGGCATG
>CADBAC010000125.1:5083-7596 GCA_902792495.1 Ruminococcus flavefaciens
ATGAGGGCACTGTATCAGACCGTCATAGACGAGGATATCAGCGCTGTTATGGTCATACTCAAAGTGTGCCTTTCCACCGATAACTTCTCAGACCTCGACGGCAAAGTGGCCGCTGTTATGGACGCTGCCGAGGCTGTTCGTCAGTTCTGCGGAAGCCAGGAGATAAGCGGCAGAGTCAACGACAATACCTACCTTTGTATCATAAGGGAGGACTGCGAGCCCGATACCGCTGCGGATAAGCTTTGTTCAGTGCTTCTCCAGCATAAGGTATATATGGAAAAGTACGGCCCCGATTCATTCCTCTGCGCTGCTGTTGAGTGCGAGGGAAGGCCATATTCCGAGCTGTTTGACGAGTGCAACGATCTTATCGAGGAAAAGAGACTTCGTGCAGAAAAGATGCGCAGTCAGCCTCATTATGCGGAAATGCTCAAGATACGCAGCTATATCTATATGAATCCGCAGGAAAGCTTCGAGCCCGAAAAACTCCGCAAGCTTTACCCGTACAGTGCAGGCCATCTCCGTGAACTTTACAAGAAGTGCTTCGGGGTAAGCATACATCAGGACTGCATATCCGCACGTATTTCCCGTGCCAAGTATTACCTTACGGCAACACCAATGAATATGGCAGAGATAGCCGAAAGATGCGGATACGTGGACAGCAAGTATTTCCTCCGCCAGTTCATGTCATCAGTGGGCATGACACCTGGCAGATACAGAAATGCATCGAAATAGTGATCGTAAATTGTAGGGGAGCCCGCCCACGGGCTCCCGAAAGTGGTCATAATGTAACCAACGGGAGGGCGAGGGCGCCCTCCTCTAAATAGTTATCAGAAAGCAGAAAGCAGATAGTAGCAGGGCGCACAGTGTGCGCCCTTTTTTGATAAATCTGTAGGGAACGGCGCCCTCGCCGTTCCATTTTTGTAGTTTATCAGTGAATTCGTAAAGCACACTATAAATCGTCTGTTTTACGTCGTTCTATGTAGGGGCGAGTTCCGCTCGCCCGCATATTTTAGGCAACACCGCACAAAGCCCGCCCACGGGCTCCCGAAACCGGTCATATTGTAACCAAGGGGAGGGCGAGGGCGCCCTCCCCTACAAACTTCAAGGGTACTTGACTTATTTTTATAAGGGGAGTATAATAGTATACGTCAAAGGGAGCAATGCTCCTTATTTTTATGAAAGGATATGTTTATATGGAAACCTATGAGATATTGCGGGATCTCGCTGTTATCTTCATCTCCGCCAAGCTTTTCGGTCTGCTTGCAAGAAAATGCAAAGCGCCTATGGTTGTGGGAGAGATAGTGGCAGGCCTCATTATCGGTCCGTGTCTGCTTGGGATAGTTCAGCCCTCGGCCTTTATCAATCAGATGGCTGAGATAGGAGTTATCCTCATCATGTTCTCCGCAGGTCTGGAAACCAATCTTCAGGAGCTGAAAAAATCAGGACTTATCGCTCTTGTTATCGCCTGCGTCGGAGTATTCGTCCCACTTGTTGCAGGAAGTCTGCTGTATATGGGATTCCACGGCGCTGCCTCTTTCGGCAGTGAGGAATTCTTCAAAGCGGTCTTTACAGGCAGTATCATGACCGCCACATCAGTGGGAATCACCGTTGAGGTGCTGAAAGAACTTGGCTATCTGAAAAGCCGTGTGGGACAGACCATCCTCAGCGCCGCTATCATTGATGATATCATCGGTATCATCGTACTCACTTTCGTCCTCGGATTCAAGGACCCCGACAGCAATCCTCTGCTGATAACAGGAAAGGTAGTTCTCTTCCTTGTGCTGTCAGTTATCCTCGGCTACATCATCTACCGTATATTCAAGATATACGACGAAAAGCACGTCCACACAAGACGTATACCCATCATTGCGGTCAGCCTTTGCTTCATCATGGCATTCGTTGCTGAGAAATATTTCGGTATCGCTGATATCACAGGCGCATACATCGCAGGAATCATCCTCTGCAATGTGCGTGATGCCGAGTACATCGACAGAAGAGTCAGCATCAACGGCTATATGTTCTTTGCGCCCATGTTCTTCGTGGGTATCGGACTGAAAACCAGCTTCGAGACCATGAGCGGCGAGGTCATCCTCTTTGCTGTGGGATTCGTTCTCGTTGCCCTCCTCAGCAAGATAATCGGCTGCGGCGCTGTGGCAAAGGTGTGCAGATTCAACTGGGGCGACAGCCTTAAAATAGGCGTGGGAATGATGACAAGAGGCGAAGTTGCCCTTATCATCACCAATAAGGGACTTGACCTGGGCATCATCGACCACTCATTCTCAACTGCCGTAATTCTGCTGATAATCGTCTCAAGCATAGCAACACCAATGCTTCTGAAGTACCTCTTCACCCACGACAAGAAAGAAAAAGCAAAATCATAAAATAAAGACGGTACCTTTAAGGGTACCGTCTTAGTTTAAAAACCTGTTTCGGGACGCCGAGGGCGGCGTCCCCTACAAAAACATTCTCGGAGAATAGCCGTATTGTAGGGGCGGACGCCCTCGTCCGCCCGA
>CADBAC010000126.1 GCA_902792495.1 Ruminococcus flavefaciens
GTCACCGACAAAATTATGCCTGATAATCCGTACATTCACCCTATGTGGACAGGTTCTAAAATCGTACACGGAGGTAACAGCAATGACAACGGAAGAATTCATCAGCTTCATGAACAGCGGTCAGCAGGTGACAGCTGAGTGCGGAGTTCATCAGACTATGCACAAACTCAGTCAGGAGGCTATCCGCATCACTATGGAGATAAACAATCATTATCACACACCTGAGGAGATAAATGCTCTGATGTCGGAGCTTATCGGTGTGCCTGTTGAAGTAGGACTGTTCCCTCCGTTTTATACCGACTGCGGAAAGAATATCCATCTCGGAAAAGGCGTATTCATCAATGCAGGCTGTAAATTCCAGGATCAGGGCGGTATCTATATCGGTGACGGTGCGCTGATAGGCCACAACACCGTTCTTGCTACTCTGAATCACGGACTTCTTCCCGAGGAGCGCCATGACCTTATCCCCAAACCCATCCACATAGGCAAAAATGTTTGGATAGGTTCTAATTCCACCATTCTTTCGGGAGTTACGATAGGGGATAATGCAGTGATAGGCGCTGGTTCTGTTGTGACTAAGGATATCCCCGAAAACATGATAGCTGTGGGTTCGCCTGCAAAAGTGATAAGGAGTATTTATGAAAAATAAAATCGTATCGGCAGTTGTGCTTTCGTCCCTGATGATATTCACAAGTGCCTGTGGAAATACTGAGGAATCTGCTGAGAATACGGCTCAGGAAAAGCATACCACCGAATATTCACAAGCCTCTTCTCAGGACAGCACCTCAGCGGTGACTTCGGAGATACAGCCGCCGCAGGAAAAAGCAGGTGATACCATGAAAATGACTGTAAACGGAAAAGATTTTGAGATAGTCCTTGAAGATAACGCTTCAGCTGCGGCGCTGAAAGAACTTATGCCGCTGACCCTCGAAATGTCAGAACTGAACGGCAATGAGAAGTATAATTATCTGGATACCGAACTGCCCTCAGCTTCCGTGAAAGTGGGAAAGATAAACGAAGGCGATATCATGCTTTACGGCAATAATTGCCTTGTGGTATTCTACGAAAGCTTTTCTACGCCGTACAGCTACACAAAGATAGGACATATCAGCGATACCACGGAACTTGCGGATACTCTCGGAAAGGGCGGAGTTACAGTGAGTTTCGGTGCGGATGAGGTCTCATACACCGCAAAGGATCTGCGTGACCTCAGTGATTTCCTCCACGGAAAAACAGCGGAAGATCTTACGGGGAAGCCCTACGATCTGAACGGCGACAACAGCTGGGACGTTCTTGATCTTTGCATGATGAGGAAAAAGCTGTTGAAGTAACAGGTTCTGAATAAAAGACAAAATCGCATCGGTCATCCGATGCGATTTCTGATCTGTCCGCCCTGTAAGGAAAAACTTCGGAATAAAAGGCAGCACAAGCTTTGTGCGGTGTTGCCTAAAAGGAATCATGTCCCGAAGCGTATTTTCGGAATGAACATATAAGAACCTGTCCACATAGGGTGAATGTACGGATTATCAGGCATAATTTTGTCGGTGACAAGGCAAAAATCTGCCGACGGGCTGTCGCCCTTCAAGGATTTTTAACACAGTCACCGGCAAAATTTGCCGAAAAGACGTGCATGAATCCCTATGTGGACAGGTTCTAAGTGCAGAAATGTTCTGTTCCTGTAATAATGATACACCAAAACAAGTCCGCAGTAAATGTTGTTTTATCTCATTTCACTTGCCTTTCTGCCCATTTGATCTGCGGTAGGCAGAAGGCGGCATTCCCATGCGTGATGTGAACTGCCTTGTGAAGTGGCTGTAGTTTGAATAGCCGCATTGTTCCGATATCTGCAATGCGGAAAGGGAAGTATTCTCAAGCATCCACTTTACCTTTTTCATCCTTGAAGTGATTATATCGTCCTTGCAGCTTGTATCAAAAAGTTCCTTGTAGATCCTGTGAAAATGGCTTTTGCTGAGGCCCATACTGCGTGTGATTGCTTCGATGTTCCACTCTTTCTCGGGATGTCTGAAAATATCATCCCGCAGTGAATTGAATCTGTCCTTGTAGCTGAAAATGCCTGAACTGAGACTTATGATCTTGCCCTTGAGTTTATCTTCGGAACTGCTGATAAGGCTGTCGATGCTGAATATATCGGTCTGTGATACCGGGCATGAGACAACTGCGATACGTTCCTGCTTTATCTCGACCGAACCCTTATAGGAATCCCTGACCCATTCAGCTATGTTATTGGTAAGGCTTATCTCAGAGATGTCATGGCCTTCTCCCGATACCGCATAAGCGAGCATTCCGTCGCCTATGCTTGCAAGAACAGCACTGCCGTCGTTAAGGCGGATAGCGTTCACGATAGAATTGACAGGCGGTACACTGTAATGCACCCTTTCCTCCTTGATGTATGTTATCAGAGTGAGAGACAGGTGGCTTCCGCTGTTTTCGGCTATAATGCTCATCAGCTTGTTTATCAGTCCTCTTTTGTTGTAGATACCAAGAACAGGAGCGAATTCCGAAAGTGATTCGATACGCTCGTTTACGTGATCCTTGTACATTCTGTTCTGTACGGTATTGAGACCGCTTGCAACAGCGTCACACCAGTTTGTGTAGAATTCGTCGAGGATTATATGTACGGCTTTTCTGTAGGTGAACCCCACATAGCCGAATATCTGACCTTTGTAGTGGAGTGACGTAACGACTGTAAGACGGGGAGAATGCGGCTTGCTCAGTGACGGGGATATATCCTTTGTCATGAAATCTTTCATCTTTTCGATCCCGTCATAGCTTGCTTCTATGGCGAGTATCATATTGTCGGGGAGTCCTCCTCTGCGGTAAACAGACGGATCGTCAAGATCCCTGCACCAGTCATCGCACAGGCATAGTTCGGCTTTTATGCCCGTGGATATCATATAACAGCATCCCATGAATGTGCCGATAACGTCGTAGATGTCTTTGCATTCAGACATTCTGCGTATCATTTCACCGTGACTGTTGGTCTTGCGCTGTTCGAGGATACTGAAAACAGTTCCCGAATATTCGTGTATATCCGAAAGGCTTTTGCTTCGGCGGATACCTCCGCAGTCGCCGCATCCGCAGCTTTCACCGATGACAAGTTCAGTGGGGATATCCCCATTTTCGGCTTCTTTGCCCATAAGTTCCAGGAGTTTGTTTATGGCGAGAGTGCCGTTTCTTCGCTCCTGACCTGCGACGGTGGTAAGTGTGACACGTTCATTCTGGGAAATAACACTTCCGTCACAGCCTGTAACTTTTACATCTTCGGGAACTCTCACACCGTTTTCGCAGAGTGTGCGCACCAGTTCCACAGCCATTATGTCACTTCCGCAGACGATGCCGTCGGGCTTTGCAAGTCTGCCTTCAGCGATATCGAGAGCTATCTGATGGGGGATCTGTCTCCAGTAGTCACCGTAGAAAATGTCGCTGTCACTGAATGAAAGTCCTGCTTCGTCCATAGCCCTGCGGAAACCGTCGATGCGTTTCTCGGACGGGATATCGCCTTTGTTTCCGCCTATGCAGTAAAGCTTTCTGCATCCGTGGTGCTTTATCAGGTG
Organism: Ruminococcus flavefaciens; assembly: GCA_902792495.1. Lineage (GTDB taxonomy): Bacteria > Bacillota > Clostridia > Oscillospirales > Ruminococcaceae > Ruminococcus > Ruminococcus flavefaciens_Z. The sequence goes on from CADBAC010000126.1 coordinate 3,576, forward strand.
CATGGACGAAAGGTAAAGCTGAACTTCTTCATCTGCCGAAACTACCGGGAAATAAGGCTGTTGATAATTGACGGCCACGCAAGGGATATCACGTTTGCGGAGCAGTTCCATGATATTATTGCGCAGACGGGAACTGCAAAAGGAATTGGCTTCAAAAATAAATCCGTCAAAATTGCCGTGGAGTATAAGGTCATAAATATTGATCTGACCTTTGCTGTAAGACATATCAAGGTGCTGATCGACGTAATTGATAACTCCCGAGATAATGATCGTATCATATCCGAATTGGCAGGCTTTTGCGTGTATCGCATCAATAAATCCTGTTTCGGTGTTGCTGCTTATCTGCGGAAGAATGACCGCTATTTTTCCGATACTGTCCATAATATCACCCCTTGAAATGATTATACCTTAAATGTCAGTCAGCGTCAAGATGTCATAAAGGAACTCCGCATCTGATGGCCGTGATACTCATATAGATGTTTTATGCGCATTTATCGGGGGAAACCTTTCTGAGGAAAGGTCCTCCCCAATAGAACACGTGTAAAACTTCTGTAAGAATACCGCCATTATAATGCGGAGTTTCTGCAAGCCATACTTTGGGAGAATAAGGCTTACTGTTATTGACGGAAGAAGAATGGCAGGCAGTTGTAGATGTACTGTCTTAAATGGTACCAGCCGTGAGATCCGCCGTTTGCGAGGATGAACCAGAAATTACCCTTTGAGAAATCTGATGTATACTCGAACTGACTAAGGTTCTTCATGCCGTCTATCTGCGGACCGAGTACTGAATATGCGAAGTCGTCCGTACCGGTAGCTGACATGATGTAATACTGATCCTTTTTCAGACCTGCCTTGTCAACTGCACGGGCAAGTGCGGACGGGTCTGCTGTACCTGTGCCCCAGTGATGAGCACCGCTCATAGGCATGAAGTAGCCTACGATATCAACGCAGTTTTCAAATACTGCCCATGTGGAAACGCTTCCCATTGAGAAGCCGCCGTATGCTCTGTGCATTCTTGAAGCTGCGATATCCTCCTTTGAAGTTGAAGCTGCATAGGTTGAGTATTTGCCTTCAACGAAAGGAACAACACTTTCACGGAACTCCTTGTAGAAATTCTCGGCATTGTAGAATGTATCAGCGCTTACCTTGTTGAATGTAGGAGTAACGATTATCATTGGCTCGATATCACCGTTCTTTATCATGTTGTCGAATACACGCTGCATCTCGCCGTTGTCGTTGTAGAACAGTGAATTTTCGCTGTCGCCCATGCCGTGCATGAAGTAGAATACGTTGTATTTCTTGTTCTTGTCGTAGCCGTAGGGGAGATATACGTTAAGTGCATTGCTGCCGTTTATGCCGTTGTAGGTCTCTTTCACGATAGTACCTGCCTGCGGTATGCTGTTTTTGTAAGAGGGATTGTATTCGGTGTACTTCTTGTATTCAGTGTACTTCTTGTTTGCTTCAAATTTATATGTTGACTCAGGAGTTTCGGGCTGAGTCTGCTGACCTGTGGGAGGCTGAGGAGTTTCGGGAGTTTTTCCTGTAGTGCTGACGAGGAGCTTTTTCATCTGTATCATGTCGAAGATATCGATAACGCCGTCCTCACAGATATCAGCGGCTTTTGCATCGCTTATCTTTGCGGACTTGTCTCCGAGGATGAATTTCTGGAGAATCACCGCATCAGTGACATTCACCTGACCGTCAGAGTTGATATCGCCTTTCAGAGCCTTTGCAGGAGCAATATCGAAAACAGGGTCGGTATTCTCGGATGAGGAAGTGCTGCCATAGTTGTAGACGTCGGGAAGTTCGTCAAGAGTTAGCAGATAATCGCTGTTGTAGACCTGTTTCAGATATGAAGGAGTGTTGAACTCATTGCTGTCGATGAAAGATGTATGCCATGTCATGAACCACAGCCACTTTGCACCGTCAGCTTTCATCTTTTCGGGATTCGGGATAGGGCCGTTTTCGTGAAGACATACAGGCTTGTTTGCCACCTGAGCGGTCTTGCTGTACATTGGTGCAAGGGACTCTGTGTGGTTTACGTAAGTATCGGAACCTATAATGTCTACATATTCGTCGCCGGGGTACCAGCCGCTGTTGACATCTCCGCAGTAGCCCAGGCTCCAGATAAGGTTATCGAGACCCCAGTAATTGGTGTAGCGGTCGTACATAATGCGCCACAGCTTCTTGAAGTTCTCAGCGCCGCCTTTGCCCCACCAGAACCACTTTCCGTCGAATTCATGGAATGGTCTCCATACAACGGGAATGCCCTGTTTCTGGAGTTCCTGAAGTGCCTTTGCACCCTTGTCCATGCCTGCGATAAGAGAGTTATACTCAGCAGTACCCTCGGTGAGAGCGGCACTCCAGTTGAGGTCGCTGTTCATAGCTTCGGTGTGGCTTCCGCTGAAGTTGCTTCCGCAGTGCCAGCATATAGTAACGATACCGCCCATGTCGTACCACTTCTTTGCACGGCGGTTGCAGCCTGCGAAGTCGTCGCCCATGTAGTCGAGTCCACGGAGAGCGGGATATTTTCCGCTGGCATTTTTGATTATGTTGAATTCGTAATCATCGCTTCCCATCCATGTTGACTCCTGCTGGCCTGAGATAACATGATTGCCGTAGGTGTCGCAAAGGAAGTTGTAAAGCGACTGAGCATGAGCGGAAGCTTTCGGGTTTGAAAGCTTACCGCCGCCCGTATATGCTGAAAAATCCCCTTTTTCGATAAGCAGCGAATCCATCATCGTCCATCCCCATGATGCCTCGACGGCAATATCATTTTCCCCCTGATTCAGCACAGCATTGATGCTGACGGTGCTGAATTGCTCATCGCCGGTATATTCACAGAATATCTCTCCTGCATTTTTACCATTTACGATAACGTTCTGGTATTTTCCGTCCTCGTCGTATGGCTGGCAGTAGCGGAGAGTTATTCTGTGCATACCGCTTTCGGCGGCATTGACTTTTACCGTTACCGTATTGCCGCCGTCTTTCAGGTCAACAGCCTGTCCTGCGCTGGCGCCTTTGACAGTAGTTATCTCAGCTGCGTTTTCACCTGAATTGCTGATCGTACCATCTTCAAATTCATACTGATTTCCTGCCGCATTTGTCTGCAATGGGACTAACTGCAAAGTTCCCATGAGCATTGCGGAGGACATCATCAATGACAATATTTTTTTCATTTTAATATCACCTCTTAAAAGAATCACGGATATTCCGCTGCGTTAACTTCTGACTATATTATACAGCATATAATGATGACATAGAATAACCTTTCGTTCCATAAAGCTGCATTTTTATCCCAAGTTCTTTTGTGGGATAAAAGTGCAGTTTCTGAGGCTCTTGACCCGAAATGTGCTTTCTGATATAATAAGTCTACAGAAAACAGCAAAAGAGGTGTTTCGGAATGGACAGCAGAAGTAATATATATTCGGAATGTATAGATGATGTGGCAATGGAGATAAGTCTTTCATCGGCGTGGCGGAAGCGCATATTCAGCCTGCAAAAGAGTGAAAAGATCACCATATCAGCCGGGGACGGTGACAGCCTTCCCGAATATATAAGAAGTACTATCATTGAGAATAAGAACCTGTCCACATAGGGATTCATGCACGTCTTTTCGTCAAATTTTGCCGGTGACTGCGTTAAAAATCCTTGAAGGGCGACAGCCCATCGGCGGATTTTTTTTGCCTTGTCACCGACAAAATTATGTCTGATAATCCGTACATTCACCCTATGTGGACAGGTTCTAAATTCACGGTCTGTATCGCTGATGACTGCGAAGAGAGGTTCGATGAAGGACTTGTTGTTTTCAGATTCGCTTCGGCTGAGTTTGAGGATATTACGGCTTTATCGGGAAATAATCCTGCTGTGAAGTGAGCCGTAACAGGATCACCTTTATGCAATACGCACATCTGAGAGTGCGTGTGATAGTGAAATAAAATGTCAGGAAAGTATTGACACGGCGTCAGAATGATGATATAATAACTATAGTGACACAATGTCAGAATGCTGTAACAGAATATAATTCAGAAAGGGGAAGTGATCATGCCTAAAGGATCACCAGAGCTTACAGCTTCACGGAAAGAGGAGATAATCAACGCCTGTGAAAAGCTCTATCAGACAATGAGCTTCAAGGAGATAACAATAAAGAAGATCGGCGCTGTTACGTCGTTTACAAGGACTTCCATATACAATTATTTCCAGACGAAAGAGGAGATATTCCTGGCGCTGATGCAGCGTGAGTATGAGAAGTGGGCAGCGGAAATGAATGCCCTTGCTGAGAATAATGACAGCATGACCGCCGATAAATTTGCAGATGCCATCGCTCATTCCCTTGAAAGTCACGAACAGCTTCTGAAGCTGCTGGCGATGAATCACTACGACATGGAGGAGAATTCACGCCCCGAGCGCCTTACCGAGTTCAAGGTGGCTTACGGCGCTTCACTGGATGCAGTCAGGGAATGCGTGAGGAAATTCTTCCCCGAAACGGACTGTGAAAGCTTTTTTTTCGTCTTTTTCCCGTTCCTTTTCGGAGTTTATCCCTATTCGGTGGCAACGGAAAAACAGCTCAGCGCAATGCGTGAGGCGAAAATGGAATTCAGGATGCACAACATTTATGAGATTATTTATTCCTGCGTAATGCAGTTACTGGGAGGTAAAAAATGAAGTACACTAAACTTGGAAATTCGGACCTTAATGTATCAAGAATATGTATGGGCTGCATGGGCTTCGGCGACTCAAAAAACGGTCAGCACTCATGGACTCTTGATGAAGAACATTCCCGTGAGATAATCAGGCGTGGACTTGACCTTGGTGTAAACTTCTACGATACTGCCATAGCCTATCAGTCGGGTACAAGCGAACAGTATGTCGGCAGAGCGCTCCGTGATTTTGCAAAGCGTGACGAGGTAGTTGTTGCTACAAAATTCCTGCCGAGAACTCCCGAGGACATAGCCGCAGGCATAACAGGTCAGCAGCATATCGAGCGTATGATAAACAAAAGTCTTGAAAATTTAGGCATGGACTACGTTGACCTCTACATTTATCATATGTGGGACTGGAACACTCCCGTATACGATATCATGGACGGACTCAACCGCATAGTCAAGGCAGGAAAAGCCCGTTATATCGGTATTTCCAACTGTTATGCATGGCAGCTTGCAAAGGCAAATGCCCTTGCGGAAAAGGAAGGCTTTGCAAAGTTTGTCAGCGTTCAGGGACACTATAATCTCATCTTCCGTGAGGAGGAGAGGGAAATGGCGATGCTGTGCAATGAAGACAATATCGCTATGACTCCCTACAGCGCACTGGCAAGCGGCCGCCTTGCACGACTTCCCGGCGAGACTTCAAAACGTGCCGAGGAGGACAGCTACGCTAAGTTCAAGTATGACGCAACTAAGGAACAGGATGAAGTCATCATCAGACGAGTTGCAGAACTTGCTGAAAAACACGGTGTATCAATGACCGAGATATCACTTGCATGGCTTCTCACAAAGGTGACTTCACCCGTTGTTGGCGCAACGAAAATGCATCACATAGAGGGAGCGGCAAAGGCTGTGGATATCGAACTTGCATCTGATGAGATATCATATCTGGAAGAGCCCTATGTACCGCATTCTCTTGCAGGTGTAATGGCGCAGAACAAGCCTTCCGAAAAGAATGAAAAGCACGTCTGGTCAACAGGCAGTCAAAAAATATAACCACGAGAAAGGAGAATATCATGAAAAAACTGTTATCAATTATAGCATCGGGAATAATGCTTGCGTCGCTTTCGGGATTTGACACTCCCGACACAGCAGATACGGACGCAGTTTCCGCAGCAACGGGGACGGTCAGATATACCGATGATGACCTTCGGAATCTTCAGGATTTTCTCCTTGCAAGACCTGCAAAGGAAGACCTTACAGGAAAGCCCTACGACCTTAACGGCGATGAAGTGTGGGACGTTTTTGACCTTTGCCTGATGAGGAAAGAAGTCGAAAAGAGTGCGGATACTGCGTCGGACAGCGATACTATCGTTGTGTATTTCTCACGTACAGGAAATACCGAGAAGATAACCGAATACCTTATTGATATAACAGGCGCTGACAGCTACGTTATCGAAGCGGCTGTACCGTATACAGATGAGGACATCGCCTACAACAATTCAGGCTGCCGTGCAAACAAGGAACAGAACGACAAGACAGTCCGTCCTGAGATTGCCGGACCGATAGCATCTCTCGACAGCTATGATACGGTATTCCTCGGCTATCCTATATGGTGGGGAGAAGAACCACGCATAATCGACACCTTCCTTGAAAGCTGCGACTTATCCGAAAAGACGGTAATACCGTTCTGTACATCGGGAAGCAGCGGGATTTCCACAAGTGAAAGGAACATAGGCACTCTTGTACCGATAGGAAAGCAGCTGACAGGCAAGCGTTTTGCAGCAAGTGCATCAAAGACTGATGTCGAGACATGGTACGATTCGCTTCCGCTTGATAAATAAAAAAACGGTCTCATCGAAAATCGGTGAGGCCGTTTTTGTGCGTTATTTTACAGTTTTCTTAGCAAGTTCAAATAATTCTTCAAAAGTATAGGTATCCATAGAGACTTTTTCGACAGTGTCGATCCTGCTTCCATCTATGGTAGAAAGAGCA
>CADBAC010000127.1 GCA_902792495.1 Ruminococcus flavefaciens
CAACGTTTGCACTGATGTCACCGAACATAATAATCATTCAAGTTTCAGTCCCCGTGAGGGGTGTGAGTTGTAACATCCGCACTTATATAATAACACATCTTATATAAAATGTCAAGTTTTTGTGCAAATTTTACGTATTCTTTGCAGATCGGCCTGATATTGTCCCACCTACTCCTTCTGAAAATACGGTAAGAGCATACAGCTTTTGCAATATATCCTTGTAAAGCCATTGTATCATATTACAGAAAGAAAGTAAAGACTTGAACTTTTTGGCAAAAGCACCAAAATGCAATTCCTGCAACTGTGCATGATGTTGAACAAATCACTGCTCATTTCACAGGATGCCGTATCACCGTTTTCAGCTTGTCAGCAGTGACCCGCCTTGCATCCGAAAGATAAATCTCATGGTGAAGCCTGCTGTCGCTTATATCAAGGGTATAGCCCTGCTGCTCCATATACTCATGCATAAGCTGAACTGTTGCAGGCTCGTCATCGTAGCTTCCGATGTGCATACACTGAACGCATTCTCCCTCATCATAGGTGAGAAATCCGACCTTTGAGAAATCCGCTTTCTTTTTGCGTGACGCTTCCTCTTTCGCCCATTCAACGTCCGCTTCTGTGACAAAATCAGGCAGACGTATAAGCGATATCCATCTGAACTTTTCCTTGTGAGCATAGTCGATGCCGTTCACTCCGTCCTGCCGCCATAAGCCTTCCAGCGGAGGTACAACATAGTCAAAGTAGCCGTCAATATGATGGCTGCTTTTTTTGCTCATCTTTATCGTAAATGCAACGCCGTAAAGCAGTTCTATAGAACGCTTGTACTCGCCGTCCGCTGTATTCGGATCGCCCTCGCCACGAACGGCTATGTAGTTCATAGGCGGCACTGTAACGATCACAGGCTTTTTCGGCGGCATATAGAATTCTTTGTACTCTTTCTTGTAATCGAACGGCATTACTGTCTCTCCTTTCGGTATGTACCGTCTGAGAAGTCCCATATTTCGATATAAGGCACATCGTTTTCGTAGATCCAGGACTTTATCAGTGTGGGTGTTATTTCAATAACGCACTCCTGTGGAAGTCCCGACCACCGCTTTACCGCATCGGGGAAGGCTTTCTCCATAGCGCTCATGAATTCGGGGATGTCATAGGGCTTTCCGATAATACGGCATTTCCCCTCCACGGAATAATATCCGAAGCAAAGGGCGGCATTGGGATTTTCAGCTATCTGCCGGCACTTCAGGTATTCCCTGTTGGTCTGACAGAAAAACTTCCCTCCGTAAACTACAACGCTCATACTGCGTGAAGTCACACGGTCACCTGCGCAGGTGGCAAGAACCATTATCCTGCCGTCGCCGATATCCTTCCACAATCTGCTGAAATCGCTCATTTCCGTCCTCTTTTCTTTGGCACGGGCAGTTCGTCATACATAGCTTCAACAAGCCGCATAAGGAAGTCCCTGTCGTCAATATTGTCCACCATCAGCATTGGCTTTGCGCCTTCATAGGGCAGTTCGGATATGGCATCAGGCATAAGTTCCTGTGCCGTTTTAACGGGCTTCACAAGAAAGCGGTCATCGTATATGCCGCCGAATACCTTGCCACGATAATAGAGGATGTACTCCCCCATCATTGCACGGTAAGTGATCCCCTCAAGCATGGACAGCTGTTCAAGTATAAAGTCAAGATAATCTTTTGTTGACGGCATATTATTCCTCCTGTTTTCCGCAGTATGCCACCGCATCTGCCTGGAACTGCAAACCATTCTCACCGCCAACGTGGGCAAACCCGGTCTGTATCGACTTGCGGACAGGATATCTGCCGTTGAAGCGTTCTTTTATGACATTCTCCATTACGGGGATATTCCACACATCTCTGAACAGACAATCCATCTGAACCACGTTTTCAAGAGTCAGACCGAACAGTGCAAGCCGTCTTTCCATTTCGTCAAACGCACCGTTTATCTGCTCCTCAATAGTGCCGCCCACATTGCCGACGCAGTAATTCAGAAAGCAGAAATCGCCTGCCTTAATTATACCCGAATGCGCCCATTCTTCGTTGACATCTTTTCTTATGATACCGCTCATAATACGCTCCTTATCTTATGCCGATGTAAATGTGTATCTCGCAGTTTTCAGGGTCCGCATTCTGATACTCCTCGAAGTCGAAAACATAGGTGCGGTCAAGTGGCATCTGCCACAGCTTCTGCCAGAATTCGCCTGCCGCAGTCATCATATTTCCCACTACCACGAATTTCGCATATTTCCCCGCAGGAAGTGTGCGGACTTCAAATCCATCGGGCACTTCACCGTCAGCGGCACAGCCTGCCATGAATGTATAATCGCCGTGTTCGTTGTTCTCATAGTCGGTGTAGATACCCATAGTTTTGCCCGTTGTCTTATCGGGAATGGCCGCATAGCCGCCTTCAGCAAAAAAGCGCTGCCACATACCACCTATCACTGCGCCCATATCAGGTGCGGAATTGTTTGTTCTTGCGGTGAATCCTACTACCTTTGTTTCCTTTAATTCTACTGTTTCATACTGCATTGTGCATACCTCCTTTGATATGCACATTGTACCACATCAAACATGACAACAGTTTGTCATGTTTCATATTTATCGGAAATATTCTTTATAAGTTCCGCAAATTCCTGTCGGTATCCTTCGGGAGAGATTATCTCCGCACCATCGCCGAATGACAGGATATAGCGGTAAAACGTCGGTGCATCCTCCCATGTGAGAGTCAGCCTTATATCCCCGTTATCATAATATCCGAGCATATCCGTGCCGAATTCATCAATAAGCCGCCATTTCAGACTCTTGTCAAATCTCACCTCTGCCTCTATCTCACCTCTGGTATGTCTCAGCTTGTCGCAGGTATATTCGGGAACGTCCCTTTCTGCACATTTCTCACCGGTCATCTGCAACTCCGTTATCCTGGTCAGCTTGAACATACGGTAGTCATTACGGTCAGTGCAGAATCCCCACACATACCATGCCGACCACTGAAACACCAGATGATAAGGCTCCAATTTCCGGGTGGTCTCGCCTTTCGGTGAGAAATAGCGGAACATTATCATCATCCGCTTTTCCATAGCCTGCCTTATCATTTCTATCTTGTCCGCAACTGCCGATTTGTCCCAGCTTGAAAGGTCTATTATGATATGATTATCCGCATTTACCGAGGACGTTTCAGCCGCCGAAAGCTTCTCCATAAGCTGACGGTAACGGTTGGTGCCGCTTACACTGTCAAGGCTCTGAAGGCCCGAAAGTATGGCTCGCATATCATCGGAGGAAAGCAGAGTGCGGTCCACCTTGTAGTTGCTGACAATGGATATTCCTCCGCCCTGTCCCTGTTCGGAAATAACGGGTATCCCCGACATATTCAGTGTCTCAATGTCACGGAGAATGGTGCGCCGTGATACCTCGAACTTCTCTGCAAGCTGTGCGGATGTTACCTTGTCCTTTTGCAGAAGTATCGAAAGTATGCCGATAAGTCTGTCTATCTTCAACGCTCTGCACCTCCGCTGCTGCTCTGCTGTTTCCTGTATTTTCTCATATATTCCACCGTTTTATGGAGTATCTCGTAGTGGTATATCTTCTCAAGATTGCCTGCAAAATCCAGTCCGTAGCGCTGATGAAGCTCCGATAAAAGCTGACTGCGAAGCTTTTCATCGTTCTCCTTTTCTTCCCTGAACATCTCGTCAAAGGTAAGCTGTATTTCTTCATCCTCGCCAGAAAGATTGTAAAGTCCTGCACCTATCAGCCTGACGGGACGCCTGTCCACCTGTTCAAGAAGCCGTGACGTTTCCTGATATATCGCCATAGCCGAATCAGTCTGTGAGACAGTATGTGAACGGGATATCTGTTTCATATCGGAATACGTAAGCTTCAGTGTAATTCCCCTGCCCTGCAATCCCACACGCTTTGCACGGTGCTCAACGCAAAAGGCAAGCAGGATCAGTATATCCCTGAGCAGTTCGTAGTCCGAAACATCTTTCTGGAAAGTAACTTCACGTCCGATGGACTTGGCATCCTCGGGACGGTAAGGTGTTACTTTACGGTCGTCTATGCCGAATGCGACCTGTGTTATCCAGCGGCCATGCTTTCCGCAAAGCCTTATTACTTCGTCTGAATTCTCACGGATATCACGGACGGTGTGTATACCTGCCGCATGGAGTTTCTTGGCAGTCTTCTCTCCAACTGTGTAAAGCACACGCACATCACGGTCGATAATGAGATCAACGAAAGCTTCTGCGTCGGGTATCTCAAAATAGCCGTCAGGCTTCTTCTCCTCGCTGGCAGTTTTTGCCGCAGTTTTGGAATAGGCAACTCCCACCGAGCAGTTGAGTCCCAGTTCATCACGGGTACGCTGCTTTATTGCATGGGCAAACTGCCTTGCGGTCTCCCAGTTTTTAGCGGTATCGGTAACATCAAGATACGCTTCGTCAAGGGCTATAGTCTGCGAGGCGGAGGCATAAGTGTTCCATATATCATGAAGCTGATCGGAAACTGTCTTGTATTTGTTGAAGTCGGGATGCATATATATCCCGTGAGGACAGCGGCGGTATGCCTCTTTTATGTTCATGGCGGAGCGTATGCCGTATTTTCTTGCTTCATAGCTGCAAGTGGCCACAACTCCACGCTCATTGGGAAGTGAACCGATTATCAGCGGCTTTCCCCTCAGCTGAGGATCATCTCGCATTTCCACAGATGCATAGAATGCGTCCATATCCACATGAATTATTATCTGCTGCATTGCTCCGCCTCCTTAACATATGATAATTATACCACACTGTATAGCTGTGTGCAACATCATGATAACAAAAGGCACAGAGAATAACGGCGGTACTCATATAGAAGCTTTGTATGTATTATTGAGGTATACTATTTGAAGAAGGATCTTCTCAAATCTGTTTCCCAAGACTATTAATTTTTCCCCTGAGAGGGCGCTCACAGTAATACTACTGGTTTTCACATCTTTCGTGGGTCCGAAGGACAGAGGGGACAGGTCCCAGTTAGGGGAACCTTTCCTCAGAAAGGTTTTCCCCGATAAATGCGTATAAAGTTTCTATATGAGTACAGTGGTCGATCTGTGCCTATATTCTGTATTTATATAAATGCAGTTGATTTTTTAATATGTATGGTGTATAATAATGCTATCAATCTTTTTTAAGGAGAGACATATGAAAAAAATCATAACAAGCATTCTGGCATTTTCCCTTACCGCAGCCTTATTTACAGGATGCGGACAGACCGATAATTCCGATGAAAGCTCGGTAAGTTCAGTTGTTGAAGCCGGAACAACCGAGAGCGAAAGCGAGACTGCTCCCGAAACCACAGCTTCCACTGCTGACACCGGGACAACTACAGCTGAAACCACCGAAACTTCAACAGCTGATGCATCTGTGGAAAACGCTGAACTCTCAGGCGATTACGAAGATGTTATCCGTGATTTCTATGAAGCCACCAACAGCAACGACTATGAAGCCCTGATGAAAACAACATATCCTGCTAAGATAGTGGAAGGTATGCTGGGACTCATAAACCGTGACCCTGACGGCTTCAATGATGAAATGGGACAGAGCGATTCATCTTACGAAATAACCGATATTATCGAAGTTGGTCCTATGACTCAGGAAGAACTCGATGCCAATGTAATGTTACTAAACAACATTGCAGGAGGCCTTGATATACTGAAAGAACACGGCGGAGACCCCGAATCACTCAGCGATGAGGAACGTAAAAAGGTTTCCGATGCTATCATGGGAATGGGTGACCCTGATGGCGCTGACATCCCAGATTACTATTCCTCATCAAAGGGATTCGATGTTACGGTGCGCTACAATAAAGACGGCAAAGCAGACGAGGATTATTTCTACGTTTTCTACATTGACGGCGAAGGCTGGAAGGTCAACAACTCCATGAGGAAATTCGTCAAGAAAGCAAAGAATGCCTCTGCAAATGCCGGCGCTAAGAACTTATATAACGCCTTCAACGCTGCACTTATTGATGCAGAAGACGGCGGCATGGATCTGAGCGGTGTGTACATTATCGGTTCTGACGAAAGCATGAACTACAATGTACCATCCTCGGTAAATACCGCAGAAGTATTGAAATTAGCAGCAAACTACTATGATGAGATCGATGACTACGATTTCTTTTTCATCGTCAATAACGGTTCCTGCATTTACTCTGCTTCTGATAAAAAAGACGACGAAGATGTTTTCGGAACTTACCCGGTAGATCAAATCCCTGCTGCTCTTTCTACCATAGATGGAAGCAGGATCGACACTGTCGAAAAAGTCTCTATGGATACCTATACTTTTGAAGAATTATTTGAACTTGCTAAGAAAAC
>CADBAC010000128.1 GCA_902792495.1 Ruminococcus flavefaciens
GGATGTGGTTGTCGCGCAGGAAGAGCGCGAGCTCTATCGCCTCGCTCAGCGTACTGCCCGGGTGCGAGGACATAAGGTACGGCACGAGGTACTGCTCCTTGCCCATACCCTTGGTTATCTCGTAGAATCGCTTCTGGAAGCGCTTGTATGCTTCGATGTGTGGTTTTCCCATTTTGTCAAGGACTACCGCAGAGCAATGCTCGGGAGCGACTTTAAGCTGTCCGCTTACGTGGTGCATTATCAGCTCCTTCATGAACTCGTCATCCTTGTCCTCGATGAGGTAGTCGTAGCGTATGCCCGAACGGATGAATACACGCTTCACGCCCTTTATCTTGCGGAGTTTCCTCAGCATTGCCAGATACTCGGTGTGGTCAACTTTCAGCGCAGGACATGGCTTCGGAGCGAGACATTTCTTGCCCATGCACAGTCCCTTGCTCAGCTGTTTGTCGCATGAGGGATGGCGGAAATCAGCGGTAGGACCTCCCACATCGTGGATGTATCCCTTGAAATCGGGCATTTTTGTAATCCGCTCAGCTTCGGCGAGGACGGACTCCTCACTTCGGCAGGTAACTCGTCTTCCCTGATGGAGGGCGATGGAGCAGAAGTTGCAGTAACCGAAACAGCCACGGTTGTGAGTGATGGAGAAGCGCACTTCCTCGATACCGGGAACTCCTCCCAGCGCCTCATATGACGGGTGATACTGCCTTGTGTATGGCAGGGAGTACACGTAGTCCAGTTCCTCCGTAGTCAGGCTGTATGCAGGGGGATTCTGCACCAGCATATGCTTTCCGTGACGCTGGATTATTATCTTGCCGTAGACCTCGTCCTGCCAGTCATACTGTATCTTCACAGCCTTGGCATATTCGGGCTTGCTGTCACGCACCTGCTCGAATGACGGACACTGTGCCGCACCGAGGGGAGTGTTCACAGGCTCGGTAAGATAGCACGTGCCTCGGATATCATGGATATCACGTATATTTTCACCATTTGCCAGTCTCGGACAAAGCTCCTGTATCTGATGCTCTCCCATGCCGTACATGAGCAGATCAGCACCGCTGTCAACGAGAATGGAAGGTCTTACGGCATCGTCCCAGTAGTCGTAATGGGCGAAACGCCGCAGAGATGCTTCAAGTCCGCCGATCGCTATGGCCACGTATCTTCTGACAGTAGACTATCACCGCACGATCGGGACGTTTGCCTGCCTGTCCGCCTGCTGTGTAAGCATCGTCGGAGCGCTTTCTCTTGGCGGCGGTATAATGCGCCACCATGGAATCTATGTTGCCTGCGGTGACGAGGAATGCATACTTAGGCGCACCGAAACGCTTGAAGTCACGGTCGGTATGCCAGTCCGGCTGAGAGATAACTCCCACGGTGTAGCCCATTGCTTCGATAAGACGGGTAACGATAGCCGCACCGAAACTGGGATGATCAACGTAGGCGTCCCCTGTTATGTATATGAAATCGAACTGTTCTATTCCCAGCTCGTCCATTTCTTTTTTCGTAGTTGGAAGAAATCCCTTGTACATATCATCGTACCTCCCTGTTCAGTAAGCAGTAAAGAACTTACGTTATAATTCCTAAATATGCACAGGCTGTAATTATTATAACGACTGCAAAAAATAATGTGATGATTAATAAAGGGAGTATTTCACTTTTTTCTCCGCCACCCTCGGATATAAGGGTAGGAAATTTCATCATTTCAGCATTATTGCAGATACTGTCTATCCTTTCTTTAAAATACTCGCTAAGGCTCTCCTTTTCACTGTCCGAAAGCTGTCTGATCGCTTCTTTTCCGCCTGATACAATGGATTCAAAATGCTCATCCATCCCCACATATCCGTCGGGAACAAATATCTGAACTATGTCGCCTCTTGCTATCATCGACGCTCTGAGCCCCGATCCACATACCTCATAGGTCTTCCCGTTTCGGGCTTTTACAATAAAGCTGTATACAGTCAGCTTTGAGCTTATTCTTGTTTTTCTCACCGACTCCACCATGGCAGTCATTCTTCTGTTCGTCCCGGCATATTTCAGTTCACGCCGTATCTTGGAGACCAGCATTATGATCAGGATGATCTCAAGTATTATCATGACCACGAAACATATAGCTTGAAAACGTTCATCTGCTTCCATTCCGCTCACTCCTTATCTGTCCTCTGCTTTTTTTCAGAGTGCCATAATATATATCTGGCAAGGGTTGTCCTCGCCCCATATTTCCGTAATGACTTCCAGTTCCTTGAATCCGCAGGCAAGATAGAAGCGGTTGGTCTCGTCGTAGTCCTCATACATTCCCATCTTCACCGTCTTTACCTGCATGAACTGATAGCCCATTTCCTGTGCAGTCTTACGGGCTTCCTCAAAAAGCTGACGACCCAGACCGTGGCGGTGGTACTCTTTCAGCACACCCATGACTGCGATCTCCACAGTTTCACGTCCTGTCTCTTTCAAGCAGAGGAATCCCACGTATCTGCCGTTCTCCTCAGCCGCAAGGAAGATCCGGTCAACACTTTCAGCGATGTACTGCTCTCTGCTCTCATCCACCTCGAACCAGTCGTGGAGCGCCTCAAGAACTTCCCTCGCTACGGCCTTTTTCGTTTCGTTATCTTTTATCTGCTCTATCATTTTTTCTCCTTTATTTAAACGGCGGACGATATCCGCCCCTGCACAGCACTTAGCCGTCCATTTCCATGCGGACACGGCGCTCGTCGTACTGCATCTTCGACATGAGAACTCGTCTCGGCTTTGCACCTTCGCTGGGGCCTATAACTCCACGCTCTTCTAGTTCGTCCATGATACGTGCGGCTCTTGCATAGCCAAGCTTCAGCTTTCTCTGGAGCATGGATGTGGAAAGCTGTCCTGCATCGACCGCTACCTTTATGGCACGTTCAACGAAGTCCTCGTCGCTTCCCTCAGCATAGCCAGCATCGCCGCTGTCACCGTGATCGCCCTTAGTCGCAGGAACGAAATTGTTAACGGCTTCCTCGATGTTCTTATCGTAAACAACACCCTCGAACTGTCCCTTTATGTAGTCAAGGGTAGCATTGATATCCTTGTTTGATGCGAAACATCCCTGAACACGTACAGGGTCGGTGGCACCGATAGGCATATACAGCATATCGCCGTTTCCGAGAAGCTTTTCTGCACCTGCACAGTCAATGATAGTACGGCTGTCCACCTGCGACTTTACCGACAGAGCGATACGGCTGGGGATATTAGCCTTGATGATACCTGTGATAACATCGGTGGTAGGACGCTGTGTAGCTACAACAAGGTGCATACCTGCGGCACGTCCCATCTGTGCAAGACGCTGGATGGAGTCCTCGACCTCGTTCTTTGCAACCAGCATCATATCAGCCAGCTCGTCGATGAAAATGACTATCTGCGGCATCTTGTCCATGTCGCCGTCCATCTCGGCAAGCTCGTTGAATGACTTCAGGTCGTTTGCGCCGTTGTCAGCGAAAATGGTGTATCTTCTCATCATCTCGTTGACAGCCCAGCCAAGAGCGCCTGCCGCTTTCTTTACGTCCACGACTATGGGGATGAGAAGGTGCGGTATTCCGTCGAACACCTTGAACTCAACTATCTTCGGGTCGATAAGTATGAGTTTTACCTCGTCGGGGTCCGCATTGAAAAGAATGCTCATGATTATTGAACGGGTACATACAGACTTACCCGAACCTGTAGTACCTGCAATGATAACGTGAGGCATCTTAGCGATATCGCCAAGAATGACATTGCCAGTGATGTCCTTGCCGACTGCGAAAGTCAGCTTGCTCGAAGCATTTCTGAATTCGGGGACTGAAAGTATCTCTCTGAGAGTTACCATGTCCTTTGTGCCGTTTGGTATCTCTATACCCACAGCGGCTTTTCCGGGAACAGGAGCGATACGAACTCCCTGAGCGGCAAGGCTGAGAGCGATATCATCAGCAAGTCCCGTTATCTTCTTGACCTTTACTCCCACGCCCGGCTGTACCTCGTAACGGGTAATTGCAGGGCCACGGTAGATGTCCTTTATCTTTACTTCAACGCCGAAGCTTCTGAGAGTATTGACGATAACGTCTGCCTTTTCACGCATTTCCCTCATTGCCTCGTCCCTGTTGACTCTCACATCCGCATTTGTCAGCAGATCAAGCGGCGGACGGAGATACAGCGGCTTGACGGGCATTTCTTTCTGTACTGCGTCTTCCTCATCTATATCGAAAGGCGGAAGATCGTCCTCTTTCTTGTCAGCGGCCTTGCTGATAAGATCTTCAAGGCTTGCGCTGTCCTTGCGCTGAGGTTCGGGCGCTTTGGCAGGGAATATCTCAAAATCGTCGTCAACATTATGTATCTGGTCATCGGTGGGAAGCCGGATATCCATGAGGAATCCGTCATCTTCGGGAGCAGACTTCTGCACAGGCTGAGAGAATCTGATATTTCTCTCGGGCACCGGCTTTGACTTTGTCTCGCTTATCATGTCCACAGCCTCGATGTCCTTGTCGAAGCTTCTCTTCTCACGGTCGTCGTCAATATCGTCATCATCGATATATTCGTCGCCGTATTCCGAACCTGTCATGAGATTGCTTATGCCCTCGCCCATGTGACGGAAGTGCCTTTGTACAGCGTTGAACAGGTCGTTCATTCCGTTGCCCGAAAGGAACATTATCAGCACAAACAGCGCAACTGCCGTAAGTATCCTTGCGCCCAGTTTTCCCATGAACTTCAGAAGCGGCCATGCCAGAATACCCGAAGCCACTCCGCCGCCCTTGAGGTGCTGTCCCTCTGAGTAAAGCAGTTTTATTACGTGGATGAATCCGCCGTCGGGAAGCTTTCCCACGGCGAATATCTGTATCGCAGAGCTTACGAGTATGGTTATGCCTATGCCGCACCAAATTCGGCTCGATGTTTTCTCGGTATTGCGCTCCATACCTATTTTTACCGCCGAGTACAGCAGTGAAGCAGGAAGCACCAGTGCCGCCCAGCCGAAAAGGCCGAGCAGTATATCATGCATCCTCAGCCAGCCCGATGACCCTTTCACCAGTATCATCAGAGCGAGTATAACACCCAGTGCAAACAGCACAACTGATGCAAACTGTCCCGAACTCTGTCGAGGTTTAGTCTTTGACTCACTCGCTGTCTTTGCAGGCTCTGCCGCTTTTTTGGCAGGTTCAGCAGTCTTTTTGGCAGGCTCGGACTTCTTCTTAGCAGGAGCCGCTTTTTTCTTTTTGGATTCAGCCATTGTTTCCCTCCGTCTTTTTGCTACACATATCTTTTATCGGATTTTTCGATCATATCATAAAGGCAGTCCATAGCGTCCCCGAGACTTCCGCAGCTGTCGATAAGTCCCAGTTCAACGGCCTTTTCGCCTTCCACAACGCTCCCCACATCCAGCACAAGTTCCTCGGTGTTCATCATCAGCGAGCGGAAGTCCTCCTCGGATATTCCGCTGTTGCCGACCACGAACCTGACTATCCTGTCCTGCATACGCTGAAAATAGGAAAGGGTCTGCGGAACTCCGAGGACAGTGCCGTTCATCCGCACGGGATGGATGGTCATGGAAGCACTTGGAACAATAAAGGACTTCTTTGCGCTTACCGCAAGGGGAACGCCTATGGAATGTCCGCCGCCTACCACAAGAGAGACCGTGGGAGTCTTCATGCCTGAGATAAGCTCGGCAATGGCAAGACCTGCCTCCACGTCACCGCCAACGGTATTGAGGATGATAAGCAGACCTTCGACGCTTCTGTCCTGTTCAACAGCGACGAGAGCGGGGATGATATGTTCGTATTTTGTAGTTTTATTCTGTTCCGAAAGCACATAGTGTCCCTCTATCTGCCCGATTACGGACAGGCAGTGGATGAGGTGCTTTGAGTTCTGCGAGACAGTTTCGCCGTTTTTCTCGGCGAGAAGTGCCTGCCGGAGCTCTTTTTCTTCGG
>CADBAC010000129.1 GCA_902792495.1 Ruminococcus flavefaciens
TCCCCTACAAAAGCATTCACGAAGAATAGCCAAATTGTAGGGGCTGGCGTCCTCGACAGCCCATTTTTTACGATAATATATGACTTTTTTGACAAGCTGTAATGAAGGACCTATTTCAAAAAGGTCCTTAATTTATCAGTCGTCTGTTTTTATTTTATCTTTCTTCTGTAATTTTTCCAGCTTTGCGATATATGCGCAGAGCTTTTTTGTTTTTCCGCTGTCGAAATCGATGGTAACGACGATATCGTCATTTATCGGGAGGATATCGGTCACTGTCCCTTTTCCGAAGAGACGGTGAACGATCCTGTCCCCGACTTTGAATGTTTCAGCCATTATTATTCTGTAGGCATAAGCAGTGCAGCAATGATATATGCAAGCACTCCCGAGCCTGAGCAGCATCCTAAGATAACTGCTATAATTCTTACAAGAGTAATGTCAGCGTTGAAGTATTCTGCAATTCCTGTGCATACTCCGCAGATAAGCTGGCCTTCTGCTTTTCTGTGTAATTTTTTCTCCATAATCGTTCTCCCTTTCTTGATCGTGGTTTTCTCCCGGTTTATCAGAGGTTTCCGTTATTATTATTGTTGTCGTTATTGTAATAATTCTTGTTGTCGCTGTTATTGTAGTTATTGTTGTTGTAATTATTATTGTTGTTGTAGAAAGATGTGCCGTTGTTATCAACAGGCATTATGACAGCTGCTATGATGTAAACGATAAGTCCGCCGCCGCCGAAAACACATGATAATACTGCGAGTATTCTGATAACAGTAACATCGATTTTAAGATAATCGGCAAGTCCGTTACATACTCCGCAGATCATCTGGCCGTTTGTTTTTCTGAATAACTTTTTCTCCATGATTCATCTTCCTTTCAAAATGATAAATTGTTTATGGTTTTTTATTTCAGCCGCTTTGAGCGGTCTGTATCAGTTGTTATATGTTATGTTCTTCTCTCCTACACCTTTATCGATAGTCATTGTGTATTTGCCGTTTGAACCGAAATCTGATTCAGGGTTAGTGAGGGCAATATCTAAATCTCCGGTGCCTGCCTCTACGTATATGTTGCCGTTGACAGTACCTGCGAAATCTGTATCGCCTGTACCTGTTTCGATGTAGAGACCGCCAAGCTTTGCGCCTGTCATTTCAGTATCACCTACACCGCTCTCGATCCTCAGTTCTTTTGCTGCATTGATATTTCTTATATCCAGATCACCTGTACCTGCTGTTAATTTGCATGATTCACAGGTAATATTTGTAAATTTATTGTCTCCGACACCGTTTATTATTTCCATGTCCTTGCAGGTGAGATTGTTTATCTTGTTATCGCCTGTGCCGGTATTGTATACCACATCATTGAATTTAAGGTCAGACAGATCAATATCTCCTACACCGCCGATGACATTCAGCTTTTCGTAATCCTTTTCAGGAAGCGCAACCTCGATGCGTGGATCAAAATCAATGAAAAGTGTCATGCTGATCTGAGTACGCTTTGGCTTTGGAACGGATATTGTAAGTGTATCGCCTGTGACCGCTGCTTTGTAATCTTCGGGGACCGATCTTGCAGTTACCTTGATCTCCTTATCAAGTGACTTTTTGATAATGATGTCACAGTTGTCGATATCTACGCTGATATTTTTTACATCCGACACACTGAATGTGTTATCGAAGTCAGCTGTTTTATAATACTTGTTCATATCTGTATTATGGCAGATAAAACCGCCGATGGTTGTAAGCACAAGACCTACCAGGAATATTACAAGTCCGATTATAATAACTTTTCCAGACGAAGACTTCTGAGCCTTTGTGCGGATCTCTTCCTGTTCGCTGTAATATTTTTCAGACATTTTTCTGACCTCCTCTTTTTGCGAATAAACCTCTTATCCAGTCCACGAGACCTCTGATAAGGCTTCCGCAGGCTGGAATTATCTTTCTGAGTGTGGGGCTGCCGATGATAACGAATAATCCTGTTATCATAAGGCCGATACCGATCATGAGTATACCTACAGGCGGTACATCTATCACAGTATATACACCTGTGATGATGAATGCGATGCCCGAGATGATAAGTGCTGCGACTATTGCAACTACTGTGACCATAAGTGCAAAAAGCAGAGCGAATAAAGTAATGATTATCGGCAGCCATATCGGGAATGTAAGGATGAGCAATATGAACTTCAGCCAGAAATTCTCGTTCGACTTGCTGCTTCCGCCGTTTGGGTTTGCGGTATTCTGTACCTGAGTCTCATCGAATCTCGGAGGGAACTGTGAAGCGTCTGCTGTGTGGATACCGCTGTCACGGAGGATACCGTCAGCGATCTCGACAGGATCGCCAAGTTCAGCAGCAGTTTCTTCTTCTTTTCCGAAACCTGCGTCGAGGAATACCTCCTCATAATAGGAAAGTGCATCGTTGATATCGTCCTGAGGAAGACCGAATTTTTCCAGACGATTTCTCATTTTAGTAAGGAACTCAAGCTTGTTCATTATTTTCCACCCCTTCATTTAATAATATACTATCCACTTTCTTCTTGTGACTGCGCCACTCCTCACGGTATTCCTCAAGGGAAGCAGCCCCACGTTCCGTCAGACGGTAATATCGTCTGTTCCTGCCCATATACTCCTTATCATAAGTTTCGAGAAGTTCGCCCTTCTGTAATCTCCTGAGAACAGGATAGAGGGTCGATTCCGAAATATCCACAGCTTTGCGAAGATACTGAGTTATCTCATAACCGTAGGTATCGTTCTGCTGAACTATGGAAAGAACCATTGCATCAAGCAATCCGGCATTAATAGAAAAACCCATACTTTAACTCCTTTCATACAGGCAACTCAGCACAAGCTTTGTGCGGTGCTGCCTATAATATTGTTTCCGACATCATCGGAGTAATATTTTATCTGTTGTAGTATTTGCTTTCTGATAATATTATACGCCGTATAATATTGTTTGTCAATACAATATTGAAAATTTCATAAGAGTTCGTATGACTGCATAGTCAAAGCCGTGTTTTTCGTTACGCTGATTATGCAATTCTTACAATCAGCGGTTGTTTTCTTCTATTGAAAAAATCATCACACTATGTTATAATAGGTATATTCATAAAAAAGAATATCTTTTCGTGGAGGATCAAACATGGTATTTTTAATTATCACAGCGGTCATCGCATTAATAATTCTGCTCACAATTGGAGAAAATGTCAGGTCTGAACGTAATATCAGGAAATTCCTTGCCGCAAGCTACGGCAGACCTCACGATAATGTTGAAGAAAGACGGGAAAGGATAGCAGATGCCGCTAATCTCTATCTTCACGATGTAAAGGAACTCCCCGAATCCGACATAGTTGACGACATAACATGGAACGATCTGGAAATGGATGAGATATTCGTATCCGCCGATCATACCGATTCATATGCAGGCGCACAGTATCTCTATTCGGCAATGCGAAGACTTGATGCCGCTGAAGATGAACTTCATGAACATGACAAACGTGCCGAATTTTTCGATAAAAACGAAGAAAAGCGGCTTGCCGTAAGAAGGCATATCTACTCCATAGGTCAGGTTTATTCGGGATTCCGCCTTATTGATAATATCGACACCCTCGGCAGCGCTCACTTGAAATTCCGCAAGGCATTCCCCCTGCTGGGACTTCTCCAGCTTGGCACTGTTATAGCGGCCGCCGTAACACAGAATACCGTAGCAGCCTTTCTTGGCATAGTTGTCCTTATGGCAAATATGATAATACATACACTTACAAAGGGAATGGTGGATGTACAGTTTCAGACCATTCTCAATGCCGCCGCAGTTATCAGCGCTTCAAAAAAGATAGCGGAGGAAGTTCCCGAATTCAGCAAAGACATAAAGCCCGATATTGAAAAAATGTCGGGTATGCTGAGAAAGGCGAGGTATCTGATATTCGAGAAAAATGCAGAAGTGACAAACGATATGTTCATGAATATCCTGTTCTTTTTTATCAACACTTTCATGATCGACCTTTTCTGCTATGACATAGTTATCGATGATCTTGACCGTAATGCTGAGGAATTCCGCAGGATATACCGCTTTGCAGGCAGTATGGACTACACCATCTCGCTTGCCTCGTACCGCCGTTATATCGGTGATTACTGCATACCTGAGTTCACGGAAAAGCCTGAGATGGAGCTGAAAGGCATCTGTCACCCTATGATAGAGAATGCCGTGAGAAACGACTTTGTCCAGAAGCGCAGCACTATTATAACGGGTTCAAATGCGTCAGGAAAATCCACATTTATAAAGTCCGCCGCAATTGCCCTTATTATGGGGCAGACTCTCCACACCTGCTGCGGAGAAAGCGCTGTTATCCCACGATGCGGAGTTATGACATCTATGGCGGTGCGTGACGATCTTCTTTCGGGTGAGAGTTACTACATCCGTGAGATAAAGTATCTGAGGCGAATGGTAGAACTCTGCGAAAGCGGCAAAACCATGTTTCTGGCGGTGGATGAGATACTCCGTGGAACCAATACCCGTGAGCGTATAGCCGCATCAAAGGCACTGCTGGAATATTTCTCGAAGCAGAACTGCATGGTCATAGTGGCTACCCACGACATGGAACTTGCCGAATACTTTGCGGAGACATGCGATAATTTCCATTTCTGCGAAAAAGTCGAAGACGGAGATGTGGTGTTCGATTACAAGATGCACGAGGGAATAAGCAGGACCAGCAACGCTATAAGACTGCTGGGCGCTATGGGCTTCCCCGAGAGTATAGTAGCGGATGCCGAAAAGTACGTTGAATAAATCAAGAACATCAAAAAGCTGATCTGTAGGGGCGCTTTCCGAGCGCCCTCAAAAATACAAAAGTTTTTCTGTAAAATAAACATCCCACACAGGCTAAAACAAGTCTTTGTGGGATGTTATCATTTATATTCTTAAGGCAACACCGCACAAAGCTTGTGCTGAAGATGCGCCGACAGATTTTTTCGTCAGATT
>CADBAC010000130.1 GCA_902792495.1 Ruminococcus flavefaciens
GGTCATTTTTATCTTGTTATGATCATATTGCATCTGCCCCATGATTCGTCCTTGTAGGTGAACACATCGGGAGTGACGGATCTTTCGGTAAATCCAACGCTCAGATAGCACTTTTTTGCTCGTTCGTTTGAAGCGAAAACATTCAGCTGAACTGCATCCGCTTTGGCAATATCGAAAGCATATTTCACAGCGAGACTCAGCATTTCTCTGCCATAACCTTTTCCTCGGAGAGAACTGTCGATCATTACAAATCTCAGCATTCCAACGTTAGTCTGCAAATCGGTAGTATAGCAGAAAAAACCAACAGGTGTGCCGTCGTCCTCAGTCGCAACAAAAGGAGCGTCGCCGAATCTGACCGCATGATCATTCAAGAGATCGTTTAAAGCGGACTTTGTGACAGGAAAAGGCATTCTTCCGGCACACCATAAAGTGTGAATGCGTTCATCGGAATCCCATTTACGGATGTATTCAAAATCTGTATCAGCAATATAAGGCCTGAGTCTCATAAGCGTCCCTCCTTAAAAATTCATAGCACCTCATAAGAGATGCTGTGATTTGTTATTTACTGTAATTTTGCCTTGGCTTTTTCTGTGAATCTTTCGCCGAAGACGAGAAATCTTTTATGTGTTCCTTCTCCGATAAGCCCGCAATTGTCGTAAGCCTTAACGCTGAACACCAGTTCACGTCCGTTTACTTCAGTAAGTTCAGCTTCTGCACGAATATCCGATCCGGCAGGCGAAGCGGAAAGATGCTTTACGTTCATTTCCGTGCCGACTGTGGTCTCATCATTTTCCATGTAAGAAGCCACACAGCAGCTAGCAGCTTTTTCCATAAGCATGACCATTACAGGAGTTGCAAATACTTCAAGGCTTCCGCTTCCTACATTGACAGCAAGTTCATTTTCGGAAACTTTTAAAGCTGCTTCGCCTTTGATCCCGGCATTTATATTTTTCATTAATTATTCTCCTTTTTATCTGTAGTAAGCTGTTCTTCAGGGATAGGCGACGGTGAGAATTCATTCTCTATAACTCTGTCGATGGTGATTATATCAAGTTCTTCATTTCGTGGGATATTGCTGTCGTACTCAGATGAATAAACAGGAACACTTACCATGAAATCGTTCATCTTTTCAATAAATGCATCCTTAGGTGCATCAATAATATTGAGGATGATATATGGAACATAGAAGAATGAGAATTCGCTCTCGGGAACAGCCGAGAAGTCAGCATCGTAATTGCTCCAGAAGAAGCACTTCTGCTGATAGAGCGGAGTACAATTTTCACCGCTGAGTCCAAGCTTGTTGTAGACACTTGTTTCACCTCTGAGAGAAGGGAAGTGGTCGCCTACAAAAAAGACCAGTGTCGGCTCATCAAGCTTTTTCAGTTCGCCGAGGAAGGTGTCAAGTCCTTCATTTGAATGCTGTATCCATGTAAGGTAATTGCCGAATTCATCGGTCGGATCTTCTCCCTGATTATACGGCTGATGATTCTGCATTGTAGTAGTATGGAGATAAACAGGTGAATCTGTATTCTTCAATTCGTAGATTATCTGATCGAACACAGTAGAGTCGTCCACATATGTACCGAAATGCTTTACAGGAACATTAAAGTCGGTTGTACCGTCATAATCATCATGGAAGATCATTTTCTCGAATCCGAAATAGCCATAGATCCTGCTTCTGCTGTAAAAACCGCTCTGGAATGGGTGAATATAAACTGTATCGTACCCCCAGCTCTTGTAATACTGAGCAAGGGCAGGCTGTTCTCTCTCGGCAAGTTCTCTCTGAGGCATATTCGGGGTATTCAGACCTCTTACGGGAAGTCCGAACAGAAGCTCGAATTCGGAACGAACTGTCCAGCTTGCATATGTAGGAGTGATAGCAGTTCCGCTCTTTCCCTCATTTCTTGCCTTGTCGAAAAGCTTGTAGCAGTCCTCGTCGATATCCAGCTGGTCAAATACACGGAAGTCGGCATAGGACTCGCTCATAATAACAATAACATTCGGCTTCTTTCCGCCGTGGAAGTCATCAGCAGTATCAACAGGAATATCCATGATCTCCTCGATAAGTTCCTCACTGTAGTCCTCGGGGACTACAAGGCGGTTGGCATAGCTTTCCGAAGCTGTCTCGATCAGGAATGCCAGGAATCTGTTCTTGGTGAATTTCTCATTCAGAAGGAACGAGTTTGTTGCGTTTGTGGTATCAACCTTGAAGAAATCATAAACAGGCTGATAGAACGAAGGAATTATTATCAGCGCCGCACAAGGGAGCACACAGGCACCTATCGCCATAATACGTGTTATAGGCTTGCTTTTGACTCTCGGATTGAACCAGTAGGCAAGCAGTACGAACGCCACAACGATAAGGTAATAAATGATAAGTCTCGGTGTGATCTTTATATAGGCGAAAGAGGTAAGGCTCTTTACGCTTCGGAAAAGTTTCATATCCGAGAGTATCAGGTGGTTTCCGTTAGTACCGAATTTGAATAGCTCGGTGGTACTCAGTGCCATATAAATGAAACTCTGTACTGCCATTGACAGCCAGCCTTTTCGGAATATAGCCATTAACAGAATAAAGGCCAGTGCGCTTATCACTATATCAAAAAGCAGTACAGTCGGCCTTTCTCCGCAGAATTCAAGGAAGGGAAGAACATATTTTGCCTGATTTATTTCCGCCATACAGCAAATGAATATGGGGAAAAGCATCATAAGCCATGAATTCATCCGTTTGTGTTTATCTGAATTTTCGAGACGAATATCTTTAAGTCTGCGTCTTTTCTTCTTGGTTTCGCTGTTGTCATCACGTTCAACAGGATCGTTTACATCTGCCATAACAGCAGGGCCAGCAATCTGCTCGTTTTTTTCCATCGCCATCATCCTTCTATATGTCATACATAGTGTACATTTTTACTATTATAATATAACATATAATATGCGAAAGTTCAAGGAGATAAAAGAATTATCACCAATTCTTCACCAAATTCAGCGCTTTAGTAATAGTGTACTGCGAAGAAAGGATTTTTTTGTTGAAAATGCTGTTGCTCATTTCAGCCAGCCGTTTTTCTGCGCATCGTCAATGATATTTGTTATCAGCTCCGTAATATTGTCGGACACATCAAAATAGGCTTCATTTCGGCCAAGAACCTGTTCTTTGAAGATACCGTGTTCTTTCCATGAGATACCGCCTTTAGTATAATTAAGTAACAAAGGCTGAACACGATCGAGTACCGCAGCAAAACGTGCATCATCGGTCTCGGAGTCCTCAAATTCTCTCCAGAGTCTGTACATCTCATCTTTCTGATCTTCGGGAAGCAGACCGAAAATACGCTGTGCAGCTTTTTCTTCACGGTCAGCTTTTGTCTTGTAGCCTTCGGAGTCATAGCAGTATGTATCGCCTGCATCAATTTCAACTATGTCATGGATAAGTACCATTTTCATGACCTTTGCAACATCCACGGGCTTATTTGAATGTTCAGCAAGAATGAAAGCGAGGATCGCCAGATGCCAGCTGTGTTCGGCATCGTTTTCTTTTCGGTCCTCATGCAGTACATAAGTCTGACGATAGAGATTCTTCATCTTGTCCAGTTCAAGCATGAATCCGATCTGTTTTTTTAATCTGTCGTCCATAGTTTTCTCCTTTCATATCACCATTCCGCCGTTAACAGCCAGAACCTGTCCCGTAATATATTCTGCCTTATCAGAAGCAAGGAATGACACCGCATCGGCTATGTGTTCGGGCTTGCCGAAGATGCCGAGAGGGATGTCCTCACGGATAAGTTCAAGGTCTTCATCGGAAAATCTGTTGTTCATCTCGGTCATGATAAATCCCGGGGACACACTGTTTACCCTGATCCCCGATGGAGCGACTTCCTTGGCAAGCGCCTTGGTGAAGCCTATCATTCCTGCCTTGGAAGCGGAATAGTCCACCTCACAGGAAGCACCGCACTGTCCCCACATTGAAGCGATATTTATGATGCATCCGCTTTTTTCACGTATCATATAGGGGAGTGCCGCACGTGAACAATTCATTGCTCCGATAAGATTTATCCCCATTATTCTGTCGGAGTTTTCGTCCGAAACAGATGTAAACAGGTCTATTACGGATACTCCCGCATTATTGACGAGAAGATCGATGTTATTGTAAGAAAAAAAGGATCTGACAGCTTCCTTGTCCGAAACATCAAAACAGACCGCTGCACCGTTTATACCGTCGGCGATTCTTTCAGCTTTATCTTTTGAGTGAGCATAGTTGACGTAAACAAAATAACCGTCTGCGGCAAGCTGACGGCATATCTCCAGCCCGATACCTCCGCAGCCTCCTGTAACAAGAGCTTTTTTCATATTATACGTCTCCTTTTCGTGTTTATTTTAAAATTATATCACAGAAATGCCGAAAATTCAAGTTAATGCTTGCATTATTTCCCGATACGTGTTAAAATGAAAATACTATGATTTTTAGGAGTGTTTAATATGGATCAGAAAAAGATCGACCGTATCAACGAACTTGCACATAAATCAAAGGCAGAAGGCCTTACCGATGCTGAAAAAGCTGAACAGACCCAGCTCAGAAATGAATACAGACAGTCAGTTGTGGGCAATCTTGCTGCACAGCTTAACAATACATACATTTTGACTCCCGACGGCAAGAAGCGGAAAGTCCGCCCGAACGGAGGCAGATCATGAATTGCGAACAGCTGTTCCGTGAAGCAGTAAAGGCTTCTTCACAGTCCTACAGTAAATACTCGGGATTCCATGTGGGAGCGGCTTTGTTTACGGAAGACGGAAAGATATTTACGGGCTGCAATATCGAAAATGCGTCATACTCAATGACCATATGCGCCGAGCGTACAGCTATATTCAAAGCAGTTTCGGAAGGATATACAAAATTTGCTGCTATTGCAGTTGCAGGCAGTTCCGGTGACGACTTTTCTGTACCATGCACTCCATG
>CADBAC010000131.1 GCA_902792495.1 Ruminococcus flavefaciens
GGATTGAGAAGTCCCGTTCTGCTTGCGGACCACTCTATCTCACGGAGAGTTGTATCTGCTGTCTCGTCACGCCACTTGAAAGCCATACCGTTACGGGGAGCGTGTGAGGTCTCGCCGAGGCTTCTGCCGTATGCCACATCGTCCAGCATAAGCACAAGTCCGTCTGACGGAAATTCGTTGTTAACGATATCCTTCTCAAATTCAGCTACCTTTTCAGCAAGCACCGATGAATCCACTTTTACACCGTACACCGTCTGGAATCCGAGACTGTTCAGCCACTGTATACGCTCGGCAAACGAGTTGTTCTCATAGCCGTCAGCTGACACAAGGTTGAATGCAAAGAAGTTGATATTTCTCTCGGCAGTGACCTTTGAGTCAAGATTACGAACTGTTCCCACGCAGAGATTACGGGGATTCTTGTACTTTGAGCCATCCTCGATAAGGGAGTTTACTCTTTCAAAGTCCTTGTACTTCATGAGGGATTCGCCCCTGACAACAAGATGTCCCTCGAAAGGTATCTTTGCAGGGATACCGATGATATGCCTTGCATTCATGGTGATATCCTCGCCTGTTTCGCCGTTTCCACGGGTAACTGCCTGAGTGAGAGTACCGTTGTCGAAAGTGAGTACAAGTGTAAGACCGTCCAGTTTCCAGCTGAGGAATCCTTCATGTTCACCAAGCCATCCGGTCAGTTCATCGATACTCTTGGTTTTGTCGAGGGAAAGCATTCTTGAAGTGTGCTTCACCTTTGTAAGAGACGACGCAACTTCAAATCCGACCTGCTGAGTACGGCTTCCGTTGAGGATAACTCCTGTCTCCTTTTCAAGCTTTTCCAGCTCGTCGTAGAGTTCATCGTATTCGTGGTCAGACATTATCTCAACGCCTGTATTGTAATATGAATCCGCTGCCTTTGAAAGCAGTTCATTCAGTTCCTTCATTCTGTTTATCTTGTCCATAGTGACCTCCTTGTGCGTTTTTTGTTCACTATAAAATCAGCAGCCGAGGTCATCGGCTGCTTGCTTTTACTTTCTGGATGTTGGCTTTTTTCTCTGCTGAGGAGCATTTTTTTCCACTTTAGGCATACCGTAGATAGGCTTCATCGGCTTAGCCTTGCTCTTGAACACGCTGTAGGAATAGATGCAGAGGATAATGTACAGTGCGCAGAGTATACACGATATCATTATAGCCTTGTTGAACCAGCTTGACTTTCTGAACATCTTGGCAGCATAAAGATTATATTTTGATATTGAACGGTTAACATTGCTTACAGCCACAAGTTCAACTGTTCCCAGTTCTTCGCCCGAATACTCAAGTGTTACCTTTCCGAGAGGCTCATCCTTTGTAACAGGAGCCTGAAGCGAAGAATTGTACCATTCTATCTTGTCCTTGCTTATAGTTGAAGTATCGACTTCATCGTACCAGAGGAGTGATATCTCGTCCTTTGGTCTTGCAAGCACATAGTCATTTCCGTCAGCAAGCTTTACAGGAAGTTCGCCCACCTCGGCAGTATTTGCAAGAACTGTCTGGTATGAAAAATGCTTGAATGCCCAGTCAAATACGTTCATACAGTCGCTGAAGTGGTAGAAAGCAGGATTTCCGTCAGGGTCGTTGAGCGGAGCCTTCATAAGTACAGCGAGGTACTTGTTTCCGTCTCTGCTTGCCATAGCGATAATGCTTCTGCCTGCCATTTCCAGATTAGCAGTCTTGATGCCCTTCATTCCGCTGTAATAGTCACCGCTGCTCGGGTCCATCATGCCGTTGGAGTGAGTCCATATCCATTCCTCGTGGCTCTTGTGTCTGTCAGGGTTAGGAATGCTCGGGTTATACTGGAAAGTTGTAGCGATCGTCTCAAAGAGCGGCACAGTCAGCGCATACTGTGTGAGCTTTGCCATATCTCTTGCAGTAGTGTACTGAGCGGTGTCATACATACCTGTAGCATTTGTGAAGTGTGTATTCTCAAGGCCTATCTCCTCAGCCTTGTCATTCATCATCTTGATGAAGTTATCGGTATTGCCGTCGCCTACGTAATAAGCGAGAGTTTCCGAAGCCTCCATTGATGAAGTGAGCATCATAGCATAGAGGAGATCGGTAACTGTGAGGACATCCTCATCGTAGATATCAGCCCATCTCAGGTCGTCTTTATACTCAGTCTCGTTGAGTGATTCGTAAACAGAAGAATGAACTGTTACCTCAGCGTTGATGTTGGGACAGTTTTCAAGGCAGACAACAGCGGCCATGATATTGACAAGCGGTCCCGGCATCTGCTTGGTATCTGCATTTTTCTCATGGATGACGGTATTCACATCCATATTTATTACAATAGCAGATTCACTCTGGATCTGATTTTTAAGCGGGAAGCTGATGGCCTTTGCCTTTGGTGCAGAAATAAAAGGCACTGCCATAACTACCGACGCAATTGCAGCGATTAATTTCTTCATAAGCTCTCCTCATTATATCATTATTATGTCTCACCGAAAAGGGTGATATCCGTTCTGACGATCGGTCATTAATCGACACATCCGCCATGAACAAAGTCTAATAATTATTATACCAGATTTTTTTGTATTTTAAAAGGGGTTTTTGAAATTTTTTTGGATTTTTTTGAAGTTTATGAAATTTTCGCTTTTCCCTTTACCTTTTATGAAAAATATGATACAATATAATCTGTAGTTATACTTATATTGCTCTAACGATCAGACTTTTCCCAAAAGGCGAAGGCGGAAAGAAATTTCCTTCATTGGTTGGCAAGGTTTTAGTTGGAGAGCAATAACATAAACGGAGGTTTACATAATTGATTTACGTTACGGGAGATACCCACGGTGATATAGACCGCTTCAAATGCAAGGAACTCAAAAAGCTGAAACAGGGCGACATTCTTATTATATGCGGTGATTTCGGATTTATCTGGAACAGATCAAAGCAGGAACGTGCAAATCTGAAAAAGCTGATGTCCCTTGATTATACTATCGCTTTTCTGGACGGCTGCCATGAGAATTTCGATCTTCTCGAAGATTATCCCCTCATGGACTGGAACGGCGGAAAGGTGCATAAGATAGCCCATAATATAATCCACCTCATGCGTGGACAGATATACACTATACAAGGCAAGAAGATATTCACTTTCGGAGGCGGCCACAGTCAGGACTATGAATTCCGTCACGACGGCGACTGGTGGGAACGTGAACAGCCTACTCACAGCGAGATCGTGGAAGGAATCCGCAATCTGAAGGAACACGACTTTGAAGTGGATTACGTTATCACTCACGAACCCCCTGCTTCGCTGAAGGACTGTCTCGGTGTGGATGTACTGCAAAGGATAGAAGTACACGCATTCTTCGAGGATGTCATAAAGACTGTGAATTACGAAAAATGGTTCTTCGGCAAATGCCACATAGACAAGCACATCCCTCTCAAGTTCTATGCGGTCTTCAACACGGTAACACCGCTGAAATAGCGGAAAATATCAGACGCACTCTTCAGTCTGAAAGAAAGAAGGTCATACCATGGAAGAAAGATACCTTGAACTCTGCAAGCTGTTCGGACTTGACGCAGCTTCCCCTCTCAGCGAAAAACAGATAGAGGAGATCAGAGACTACTTCGGAGGACTTCCGAAAGCACTCGAAAGCTACTACAGGATATGCGGCGGATGCAGCGGCATGAACTCCGCACAGGATTTCCTGCTTACAGCTGACAAAACTTATCACTACGATCTGAAAAAATGGGAATGCGGCGACTACTGCGTTTTCTATGTTGAAAATCAGTGCGTATCGGTCTGGGCATTCAAAAAATCAGACATTGACAAAGATGATCCGCCTGTTTATGAAACATACGACGGCGGCAAAACATGGTTTTTGACCTGCGACAGGCTTTCACAGTACCTCATCTCTCACGCTTATCTTAATGCAGTCTTTTCCTTTGAGTATTCCGATGAAGATGTTATCGAAGCCGATGGATCCCATGCTAAGGCTATAGCTGAGGAATTTCCTCACGTTGATGCAGATTCGGGACTGTATACAGGGGTTAAGTTCTATCAGCCCTTCGACGACACAGTAATAGCTGTCATGAACAACGATGAGGAAGGCTATCAGGTATTCTTCTCCTCCCGAAGCGAAGAACACCTTGAGGAAACCGCTGATATATTATATCCGCTCTGCGGCTACGAGGAATAAAACGACGCTCCCCCTTATATAATGGTAAAGATCATTATATAAGGGGGAATTCTCATGAAAAAAATCAAATGGACGGAACTTATCATCTCCGTGGTGGCCGCTGAGCTTACAGGCGCACTTTCCGCCTTGCTTTCGGGAAATTTCACAGATACCTATGCACAGCTTCAGCGTCCTCCACTGTCTCCGCCGTCAGCGGTATTCCCTGTTGTGTGGACCATTCTCTACGGGCTTATGGGAATATCCGCCTACATCATATGGCAGAGTTACAGCAATACTATGACCGCAAAAAAGCTGTACATCGCTCAGCTCGCCGTGAATTTCTCATGGAGCATCATATTCTTCCGATTCGGCGCACTGGGCCTTGCTGCATTTACGGCAGTTCTCCTCTTTGCGCTGGTTGCGGCTATGCTTGTGGCATTCAGCAGGATAAGTCCTCTTGCGGCTAAACTGAACATTCCCTATCTGGCATGGTCGGCATTTGCGGCATATCTTGCAGTTGGCACATTTATCCTTAACTGAGTATATATGTTATATTTTATTCCAGAATTATTGCATTGATTTAATTATGTCTTCCTGCTATAATAGAATTATCCCAAGGAGATGCTCACTGCCTTCAACGGGAAATAAGACAACACCGCACAAAACCCGCCTGACGGCTTTGCACTGAATCTGCGGACATATTTTCCGTCATCTTGCACAGAAATCCCTTGACATACGATAGTATGCCTTCGGAATTTCTATACAATCTGACGAAAAAATCTGTCGGCGCATCTTC
>CADBAC010000132.1 GCA_902792495.1 Ruminococcus flavefaciens
TTTCAAGATGCCTGAATAAGGCGGATTTTTACACAAATCTTGTTGGTAAGCTTACAGAAGATAAAACGCTATATCTGCTTGAGCAGCAGCTTATCAGGAAGGACCTTGATGGGGCTTTTGAGACTGCACACTCGTTGAAAGGAGTGTATGCAAATCTATCTCTTACGCCCTTGATTGGACCTGTCACTGATATTACTGAATTGCTGAGAAACAGAACAGATACAGAATATACTGAACTTATGGACAAGCTAAAAAATGAGTTTGAAAGACTGTGTGAATTGTAATAAACAATAACGATATGGGGGAACGGTTCTTTTGAAGTGTTCCCTTTTTTCATGATACTATTCAATTTTGGAGGTATAAGCCATGTTTGGCAAGCATTTTGAACTGAACGAACAGACAATGCACATTGTAAAGGCTATAGGAAGAATGATGCCCGGCGGCTTCTTTATATACAGAGCGAATGAAACTGAGGAGCTGCTTTATGCAAATGCCGCAGTTTTTAGTATTTTTGGCTGCAAGGATATTTCTGAATTCAAAGAACTGACCGGCTATACTTTTCACGGAATGGTACACCCTGATGACAAGGCAGCTGTTTCCAGTTCGATTATTGAACAGATCAAGAAAAATGAGGATAATTTTGACTGTGTTGAGTACCGTATAATCAGGAAAGACGGGGAAGTCCGCTGGGTGGATGATTATGGTCATTATACCGAGACAGAAGCATACGGCGGTATATATTATGTGTTTATTTCAGATATCACCAAAAAGCATGAACAGCAGGAACTTGAAAAGCGCCTTGCCTTTCAGGAAAAGCTTATTGAGGAGCAGAATCAGCGTGAACAGCAGGATAAGATGATAACCGCACTTGCCTCTGATTACAGAAGCGTTTATCATATCGACCTTGATCTGAATGACGGCGTATGTTATCGTGCGGATCCTGAGGATAAGGAGCAGACAGCAGAAGGTGTACACTTTCCGTACTATGAACGTTTTAAATGGTATGCTGAGCATTCCGTTGACGAGAATTATCGTGACGGTTTTCTTGAATTTATTGATCCCGATAATATCAGAAAGGCGTTGTCAGAGAATATTATCATTGCCTATCGCTATCTTGCACACAGGAACGGTTCTGATTATTATGAGATGATAAGAATGGCCGGAGTGCGCCATGCCGAGGACAGAGATGATCATATAGTCCATGCGATAGGTCTTGGGCTCACCAATATCGACAAGGAAATGCGTGAAACAATGGCAAAAAATCAGGCATTAAGTGAAGCTCTTGAAGCTGCTGAACAGGCGAACAGGGCAAAGACAGCATTTTTATCCAGTATGAGCCATGAGATACGCACACCAATGAATGCCATAATCGGTCTTGACAGCCTTGCGCTGAGAAAGACAAATCTTGACCCTGAAACAAGGGAGTGTTTTGAAAAGATAGGCGAAAGCGCAAGGCATTTGCTGGGACTTATCAATGATATTCTTGATATGAGCCGTATTGAATCGGGAAAAATGATACTCGGAAAAGAGGAATTCTCGTTCCGTGGAATGCTTGAACAGATAAATACTATTGTTATGACACAGTGCAGGGATAAAGGTCTGAAATATGAATGCAATGTCATCGGCGGTATTTCTGATTATTATATCGGTGATGATATGAAGCTGAAGCAGATATTAATCAATATTCTCAGCAATTCTATAAAATTCACAGATGCTCCGGGACATATTTCGCTTACTGTTGAACGTACTGCGTTTTTTGAAGATAAATCAACGATCAGATTTATTGTCAAGGATACAGGGATAGGCATGGATAAGGCTTTTTTGCCAAAGGTTTTTGACACCTTTGCACAGGAAGATTCAAGCAGAAATAATAAGTATGGCAGCACAGGGCTTGGAATGGCAATTGCTAAGAATATAGCAGATATTATGAATGGTACTATATCAGTAAAATCAGAGAAGGGCGTTGGTACTGAGTTTACCGTTGTTGTAACGCTGAAAAACTGCGAGCGCAGCGGAGCGGAAGATGTATTCATTGATTCAAAAGAAATGCGTGTGCTTGTAGTAGATGATGAGGAAGTAGCCGCCGAACACGCAAAGATAGTGCTTGATGAAGCTGGTATCAAGGCTGATATCTGCCTTGATGGCAGGAGCGCACTGAAAATGCTTGAGGTGCAGCATACAAAGCATGAACCGTATAATCTTGTGCTTCTCGACTGGAAAATGCCGGATATGGACGGCATCGAATGTGCAGAAGAGATACGAAAACTCTACAGAAAAGAAACGACTATTATAATACTTACGTCTTTCAACTGGGACGAGATCATGGACAAGGCAATGTATATCGGAGTTGACAGCTTCCTTGCAAAACCGCTGTTTGCCTCAGATGTAATAAGTGAATTTGAGCGTATTGCTAGAAAAAACAATATGCTCATGCTTCGTGAAATAAAACGTGCAGATCTCAATGGAAAGCATATTCTTCTTGCTGAAGACGTCTTTATTAATGCAGAGATAATGAAAGAACTGCTGAAAATAAAGGGAATGATAACAGACCATGCAGAGAACGGGAAAATTGCTGTTGAAATGTTTTCGGAAAGTCAGGTCGGATATTATGATGCTGTATTGATGGACGTTCGTATGCCGGAAATGGACGGACTTGAAGCTACAGCAGAAATACGTTCACTTGGACGTCCCGATGCTGAAAAAGTACCGATCATTGCTATGACTGCCAATGCCTTTGACGAGGACGTTCAATTATCATTACAGGTCGGAATGAACGCACATTTATCAAAGCCTGTTGAAGCAGAGCGTCTGTATCATACTCTGGAAGAACTGATATGGGATGCAGAACAGACCAACTTACACCTGAGAGGATACAACAATGCAGAAAAATAAAGCAATAGCCGCTTTTATTATAATACTGACAATAATAATGACATTTGCTGTACCAATAAGAGGGGCTGCACAGGAACAGCCCAAAACGATACGAGTAGGATACTATGAAAATGAAGTCTTTCAGGAAGGGGCAAAAGATGGTATCGTAAAATCGGGATATGCGTATGAGTATTATCTTAAACTTTCGGAGTACACAGGCTGGGAATATGAGTATGTTTATGGCAGCTTCGGAGAGGTTTATGATATGCTTCTTGACGGTGAAGTAGATGTTCATATAAGGAAGAACGGAAAGAACTTATAGGATATCCTGATCTTCCTATGGGAAGTGAAACGTATAACTTTGTGAAGCATGAGACAGATACTGACATTACTGCTGATCCTCAGACATTTAACGGAAAAAAGATAGGTGTGCTGGACAGTGCAATGGTAGATACGCTGAGAGAATATCTTGACAGTCATGCCATAAAAGCAGAGGTAATGGCATTTTCTGATTATGAGGAGCTTTTTTCCGAATTTGATTCAAAGAATGTTGATATACTGGCGGCTGAAGGTGACGGCGCTTACGGCAGAGACCACGCCGAGGTTCTTTTTCCATTCGGAGACTCAAACTATTATTTGTGTGTAAGCAGATACCGCAGTGACATCCTTTCTGAGCTTGATACAGCACAGAATATGCTTGCGGCTGATGAGCCTGATTATCTTAATTATCTGAATCACAAATACTTTCCTGTTAGCGTTTCGTCAAGAGCTTTTTCAGCTGCTGAAAAAGAATGGATAGATACTCACAGTGAGATAAGGATTGGATATCTGGAAAACTGTCTCCCATACAGTGACACGGGAAAGAGCGGCAGCGTTACAGGTTTAATAAAGGATCTTATCCCTGAAATATTTAATGACCTTGGGCTTAATAAGATCAATGTGACCTATACAGGATATAAAAACTATGATGATATGATAGCTGCTGTGCAAACGGATATGATAGATGCAGCTTTTCCTGTTGGCGGAGGTCTTTACTATTCCGAAGAAAATGGAATATACCAGTCAAGTCCTGTAATTTCTACCACGACAGAACTCGTTTACAATAACGGATATGATAACGATACAGTAAGCAGTTTTGCGGTAAACCGAAACAACACGATACAGTACTACTATATCATCACAAATTATCCTGATGCAAAAATCATCAGCTGTGATTCTATTGAAGAATGTCTTGAAGCTGTGCTCTCAGGCAAAGCAGGGGCTACTACACTGGATGGCATGAGGGCTACAGATATTCTGAAAAACAGCAGATTCCGCAATCTTTCACATCGTAACATAAGCAGGAATGATGATCGCTGTATCGGTGTAAAGATCGGAAACGAGGAGCTGCTTAAGCTGATCAATAGGGGGATTGCAGTTGTTGGCAGTGAATATGCTCATAATCGGGCATACAGATATACAGATGAGCTGTATAACTATGGCTTTACAGAGGCGTTAAGGGATAATGCAGCCATGTTCATTGCAATAGCTGGTGTAATAACGGGGCTTGTTATGTTTCTGCTTGTCCGTGATATAAAGCGTTCGAGAAAAGAACTTGCTATTATAGAAAAGTCAAGACTTGAACTTGAACAGGCGAATAAAGAGCTTGATGAGAACAAGGACGCACTTTCCGATGCGCTGTCGGCGGCAGAACACGCAAACCGTGCAAAGACTGTATTTCTCAATAATATGTCACATGATATACGTACTCCTATGAACGCTATTATAGGATTTACAGCGCTTGCGGATTCGCATATAGACAACAAGGAGAAGGTGCGGGATTATCTTGGCAAGATAAGTGTTTCAAGTCAGCACTTGTTGTCTCTTATAAACGATGTACTGGATATGAGCCGCATAGAAAGCGGCAAGGTGTTGATAAATGCATCTGAAGCACACCTGACAGATGTTATAAATGATATATGTACCATTGTTCATGCCAATATTTCATCTAAACAGCTTAATTTCAATATCGACACAAATGACATCATACATGATGATATCTTTGTCGATAAGCTCAGACTTCAGCAGGTATTGCTGAATATACTTTCTAATGCAGTAAAGTTCACTCCCACAGGCGGAATGATAAGCCTGAAAGTTATAGAGAAACAACTCACGGATAATAAAACAGCATGGTTTGAATTTCGTATAAAGGATAACGGTATCGGTATGAGTGAAGAGTTCCGCAATATGATATTCGATGCCTTTACCCGTGAACAGACCAGTACAGTCAGCGGTATTCAGGGAACGGGACTTGGCATGGCTATCACCAAGAAAATAGTAGATATGATGGGAGGAACTATTTCTGTAAACTCCGAGGAAGGGAGCGGAAGTGAATTTATAGTTTATCTGCCTTGCAGGATAGTTGATAAAGTATCAGAAGATGATGGCACAGACAAGAATAAGGGTGATACAGTCAGTATTCATGATATTAAAGGAAAAACGGTTCTTATTGCAGAGGATAATGAATTGAATCAGATGATCGCAAAAGCAATTCTTGAAGAAATGGGCTTGACAGTTGATATTGCCGAAAACGGAGAAAGTGCCGTCAGAAAGATCAAAGAAGCTGATGCAGGATATTATTCTATTGTTCTTATGGATATACAAATGCCCGTTATGGACGGTTATGAAGCCGCAAAAAGGATACGTTCATTAGATGATAACGGGAAAGCTGATATTCCAATAGTTGCTGTAACTGCAAATGCATTTGATGAAGATAAAAAGCTTGCTTTGTCTGCTGGAATGAACGGTCATCTTGCGAAACCGTATGATATTGAACAGATCAGAAAGACGCTTATTGAACTATTGATATGAAGTGTGTTTTATCTTTTGTTGTAAACATCATTGTTCTTAATTTTGATTCTAATCTAAAAAATGGTCTTGAAATTATGCTTTTTTTATGATATAATTTCATTAATCAAATATTTAGAATTAAGTGAAGATTAGACACTTTTTGGTATAAATCCCTGACACTGGTAGAGCACTCGGCTGTTAACCGAGTTGTCGCCCGTTCGAGCCGGGCAGGGGGAGCCAAAAAGCTACAAACGAAAGTTTGTAGCTTTATTTTTTATTTAAGGATATTTCGACTCAAGGAGGTATAAAGCATGAGCAGACTCATAGACAAAAGCGTGATACTTCTTCTTTGTTTGCTTG
Source organism: Ruminococcus flavefaciens (assembly GCA_902792495.1). GTDB lineage: Bacteria > Bacillota > Clostridia > Oscillospirales > Ruminococcaceae > Ruminococcus > Ruminococcus flavefaciens_Z. The sequence continues at coordinate 6,061 of CADBAC010000132.1, forward strand.
CACTGGGGCTTTCCGACAATTTCGCAGCACCGGTCGCTTCTCTCCTTATCGCTATGGCAGGTTCGTCGCTGGTGCAGATATTCTCAGGTACAAAAAAAGCAGCGGCGGTGATTTTTGTATGTTCTGCTGTATGCGGTGTTATTCCTTCATTTTTCTGTACGGTCCCTCTGATGCTTTATGATGCTCTTTACGAAAAGAAATGGTGGACCGTCCTGCCTGCTTCACTGGTACTCGTTTCCTCGGCAAGTCTGAAACCTTATCAGTACATGATAACTGCCGCAGGAATACTAATTGCTGTAATAATTTATCGCAGAATTTCGGGATTTGAACAGAATCTTCAAAAAGTCACCGAGCTCCGTGACAAGGTAAAAGAGCAGAATGTTCTGCTATCTGAGCGAAACAAGCGTCTGACCGAGGCTCAGGATAACGAGATACGAATGGCTACTCTCAGCGAGCGAAACCGTATTGCAAGGGAGATCCACGATAATGTGGGACATATGCTGACACGCTCTCTGCTTCAGGCAGGTGCGCTTATGATAGTGATTAAGGACGAGAACATGAAAGAGCCGCTTTCAAGCCTGAAAGATACCCTCGACAGCGCTATGACAAGCATTCGTGAAAGTGTACACGGTCTCCATGACGAGTCCGTTGATCTGAAAAAAATTCTGGAGGACTCTCTCAGCAGTGCACAGGAAAAATTCAGAACAGACCTTGATTACGACGTAAACGATGATATCCCCGGAAAACTTAAATTCTGCTTCGCCGGCATCGTCAAGGAAGCAGTGTCGAATGCGCTGAAACATTCAGACGGTGATAAACTTCATGTGATTCTCCGTGAACATCCTGCATTCTATCAGCTTCTTATTGAGGATAACGGCCGCTGCGGTAAAATTCAAGAAAGCGGTATTGGCCTGAGAAATATGGAGGACCGTGCCGCTTCGGTCAGCGGAAATATAAGTTTCACTCCATCGGATAAGGGGTTCCGCATTTTTATGTCGGTTCCGAAAGAGTAACAGAAAGGAAAGAGAAATATGAATATCGCAGTTATAGATGACGACAAGCTTGTGGCGCTTTCGCTGAAAACCATTCTTGAAAGCACAGGCAAAATAATCGTTGCGGCTATGGGTTCAAGCGGAAGTGAAGCAATTGATATCTATAAGGATATCCGCCCCGATGTTATGCTGATGGATATACGAATGGAAGGCATGACGGGACTTGAAGCAGGCGAGAAGATACTCCGTGACTTTCCTGACGCAAAAATATTATATCTGACCACTTTCTCTGACGACGAATACATAGTAAAGGCTCTGAATATTGGCGCAAAGGGCTACATCCTCAAACAGGACTTTGAAGGCATCGCTCCTGCCCTTGAAGCAGTTATGGGCGGACAAAGCGTTTTTGGGGACAAGATAGTAACCAAGCTTCCCGAACTGATGAAGCCGAAGTCCGATTTCAACTACGCCTCATACGGCATCAGCGACAAGGAAAAGGAGATCCTCGAACTTGTGGCAGAGGGCAAAAGCAATAAGGAGATATCATCGGAACTTTTCCTCAGCGAGGGAACGGTCCGCAATTATATCAGCTCCCTGCTTGATAAACTCTCTCTCCGTGACCGTACCCAGTTAGCCGTGTTCTACTATACTGATATCAAAAATACCTGATAGCTTAACTGCGGTATTCTTACAGAAGTTTTACACGTTTCTATTGAGGGAAACCCTTTTGAAAAAGGGTTCTCCCTCAAACTCCTTTCCTAAAACTTTCAGTATTAATTTTTGCCCATTATAGGGCGCACACAAGTAAAGTAAGGATTTCTCATTTCTTTCAAGTGCGCCCTATAATGGGCAAAAATTCTATTAAAAGTCTTTGGAAGGGGGTACGGGGGAGAACCTTTCCTCAGAAAGGTTTCCC
>CADBAC010000133.1 GCA_902792495.1 Ruminococcus flavefaciens
TTGAATCCGTTTTCCTTGACTTTTTCCGAAGCCTTTATAAGGTCCGAGGGGTTGAAGTTCACACCCTTTATTTTCACTACTACATTGAAACTGCTGATATCCTCAGCTATGAGGTCCAGCATCTTGTCAACGTTCTCAGCAGGATCACCGCTGAATTCATAGACAGTATCACCTGTGAAAACACCGTATCTTATCTCGTCAAGGTCGATATTGACCACAAGTGTATTTACCTTGAGGATAAGAGGCTGAAGGATATCCTTATTGCCTTTCAGCACATCTGCGGCGGAAACTTCAAGAAGCATAGTCGAACCTCTGTTGGTGATATGCTCATAGAATGTATTTGCAGCGGATGTCATTGCTTTGTATCTGTCGGGACTCATGACGCTGTCGTCCAGATAATCAGCGTCGGTATCATGGAACTCGGGGAAAGTGAAGTCACTGCATATGACCTTGCTGAATCCCGATCCCGATACTTCATTGATAATGCTGATATTGTAGTCAACGGCTGTCTGAGAGAACGGCGAAGTCCAGGGCTTTCCGCCGTCTTCATAGTCGTCATCAAGCCACTGTGAGCCGTCGCTCATAATAGTATAGCCAAGTTCGGGAAATGTTGCAGGGCTTATGTTGTCATTGAAAGTGCTGATATTTGCGATCGGCTTATAGCCGTCCTCCGCAATTGCTGATACTATTTCACTAAGTGACATTTGTCCCTGTACTGCGCCTGAATGCTGAGCGGTAAAGATGTTGCTTGCATAATACACCTTTCCGCCTTCGGCTTTCAGAGGCACTTCCACATACCGGATATCCTGATCTTCGGGGATCCTTTTCAGCGCTGTTTTGAGAACATCCCTGTTCATAAGATCATTCACGCTGAGGGAATATCCGAGGATCGATTCCGTATCGTTTTCGGGCGTTTCTGACGGAGTATCCGACTCCATACCAATAAGATTGCCGCTGTCGTCTGTAGGTGCTTCCGTAGGCAGAGTCGTAGGCTGCGGAAGTTCACTGTCACCTGCTTTTTTGGTATACTTTATAATAGGTTCAGCAACGCTGTAGCCGATAAAACCTATACCTCCCAGCAGAAGCACAGTAAGTCCCACAGAAAAGGCCTTGCCTACAGGACTTTTGCCGTAGTAGTTCTTTTCTTTGGTCTTATATATCTTCCTTCCTTTGTTCTTGAATCTCATTTATATCTCTCCTATGTGGTTGAATTACTTTAGTGCATATACTGCCATTGAGATTATGCCGAGATAGATCAGCATTGCAGGATAACCCCGGAATGATGCGGGTACTTTTTCTGAATTAAGCTTTTTGAAAGCAGCAGCAAGAAACAGAGAGGCCACAATGAAACCTGCGCCTGCTTCAAGGCCTTTCAGAAAATAAGTGACAGTATTCCTGAGCGAATCATCAGCTGCGGCTTTCTCGCTGATGGTGAAAAGAGTACCCATCACAGCGCAGTTGAAAGCTGAAATGTGAATGTATTTCTTGTAAGCATTGAATTTTTCCTTGCCGAAAAAATACAGTACAGTAAGGAAAAACGCATAAAGAACACCTATTATCAGGGTGTAGCATATGAGAGTAGCATATACTCTTACTGATGAAGGCATAAGTGTATCCACAAAGTATGTGAATGCAGAAGCGACTGTTGTAAAAAGAGTTATGACACAGGCTGTTCTTATAAGGTTCTTTCTGCCGCTTGCCGCAATGAACATGGTACTTGTACCGAGTGCCTGTGTAAGTATAAGGTTAGCCGCAAGCAAAGCGATAATATCATTGATTATAAACATGGATCATTCCTCACTTTCTGTCTGACCCGAACGGACAGAGGACCTTATCTTCCGGTAAACACCGCACATAAGTCCGAGGAATATAAATCCGCCGAAAGGCATTCCGAGTCCGCTGACTGTTGTATTAATATCCGCTACCTTGCTGAGGATAGTGCCGTATGCGAAGAATTCACGGACCGCACCTGTAAACAGCATCACAAGATCAAATCCGATGATATAGAATACCAGCGAGATTATCATTCTTCCCTTTTTCATGCGGTAGAATTTAGCTTCACTCTGAAGAACGATAAGTGAGTTTACCGCAAGCAGAGGGTAGTAGATACCGATACGATGTATCGAATCAGGATAGAATTCCACTGCGAACCATCTAACAGGGATGTAAACCAGTGAAGAAATGACAGCGTAAATTATGATCCTGATAGTATATGGTATCTTTTTGGGTACGAATGAACCAATTATCAGAGAGATGAATGTCATGGAATTGAAAGCGTAGATAAGGGAAAGCGCATTCTTGACAGAGTCTCCGCAGATAATTATGGGTGATATTACCATAAGGGAAGATAAAATTAAATTATCGCCCAGTATACCGTCAAATACAGAGTTTTTCCTATTGTTCATACGGCTGCCTCCTTTGCCTCAACAGCAGGCTTCTCCTCTTCATCTTCATCATCAGCAAGTCTGATCTTCTTTTCGAGTATCCTTATGCCAAGTGCAACAGGAGTAAACAGTACAGACATGATGACAACAGCATTTTCCTTAGCTGTTGTAAGAACGAGAATATAAGAGAAAATGCCGATAAACAAGCCATAGAAGAATGCGAAATACCACTTTCTCGGAGCGATCCTCAGATCGGATACAATGAATACTGAGGCGAAAAGCACCATATTCGTAACGAGAGAATACTTCACGGAATCAGTCCTGTTCTGTATCATAGGCGTAATAAAAGCAAACGCTGCCGTGCCGAGAATAGTGCCGAAAAACGCACCGAAAGAAATATCCTTTCTGAATATCAGCATTACTGCCGCAACAGTCAGAAGAAGAATACTTACCGCACCGCAGGGACCGCTGAAATTGCCCATGAGTATCTCAAAGTCGGTATAGTCCATCTTTCCTGTCATGTTGAATACATGAGAGGCTGAATTCACAAGGTTCTCAGCCTTACCGGTGAGACCGGTGTGAACATGAGGTGCCGGATACATAAGCATATCTCTCCCCCATGAAGTCAGCACAAAAAGATAAGCGGCCGCCGCAGGTGAGAAAATCATATTCTGCCTTCCGCCGAATACATTCTTTGCAACTACCGTTCCGAAAATAACAGCAAGTGCTGCGATAAGATAATTAATGGAAGCAGGCATCATCAGTGCGATTATAAGAGCATCGGATGTACAGGTAAGGTCATCGGCATCGATTTTCTTATGCATCAGTCTCAGCGAGATGAATTCAGCCGCCATTGCAGTAAGAACGCATATTATCGCAGTTGCAAGGAAGTGAGTGCCATAGTAGAAGAAAGCCATGAGTGAAAGTGTAGCAAGAGTTATCATTTTATCGAGCCATATATAACGTTCTTTTCTCATGAGGATCAGATACCTTTCTTTATGTTTTTTGCAGCCTCAGCCATATCAGGTGCTTTGAAAAGATAACTTCCCGATACAAGGACATTTGCTCCTGCTTCTATAGCAAGAGGAGAAGTTTCGGCATTTATACCGCCGTCAACTTCCACATCCGTGTCAAGTCCGAGTTCGCTGATCTTGTCTCTGATAGCTTTCACCTTGCTGAGAGTATCGGTTATGAAGCTCTGTCCTCCGAATCCCGGCTCGACAGTCATGACCAGTACCATATCAAGATAAGGAAGGTATGGGAACACCTCTTCCGCAGGAGTATTTGGCTTGATGGAAAGAGACGCCCTGACTCCGCATTTCTTGATGGCTTTGATAGTCTCCATGGTATCGCTTTCACTTTCAAGGTGGAATGTGATTATATCCGCACCGCACTGAGCAAAACGCTCCACATATTTAAGAGGATCGATTATCATGAGATGCACATCGAGAAGCATATCTGTCCCCTTGTCCACAGCTTCAAGGATAGCAAGGCCATAGGTGATATTATTCACGAATACGCCGTCCATCACATCGAAATGAAGCATATCGATACCGCTGTTTTCCATTTTTCTGATCTCGCTTTCCAGATTGAGCATATCTGCACTGAGAACAGAAGCTGATACTAAATAATTCATTTTATCACTTTCTCCAAACGCAACAATTTTTCATACAATATTATTATATAATATTTCTTGCTATACGTCAATATCATTCAAGTGTTTTTTTCGTTTATCTATAAAAAATACATTATCATATTGGACAAATCGACAAACATAAACTTAAATGTACTTTCAGGAGGTGACTTTATGATTCTTGATATCTTGAGAAGTCTTGTGTTCTTCGCCCTTCATGTTGATAATTCGGCAGTATTTCCCAAACCTCTCCCGAAATCGGAAGAGCATGAACTGTTTGAAACTATCCTCCTCTACCGCAATCGTATCGAGGAGGGAATAGACTTTCATGATCGCCTCGATCGGGAATGCCAGCCCGCGGCCGGCCCTTTCAAACATGCGTTTGATCGATGCGAACTGGTTCTTGGACAGAAGGTTGCTGTCGAACAGTTCAGGAGAGAACTGGATCGTAATCTCCCGGATATCTTTTGAGTGGCAACTGCCCTGTTCCCAGACATGCTCAAGCCTTTCCCCGGTAACAAGTACCAGTTCATAGTCTCCGATCGTGTCGACGCTGTCCCCGACGATGCGCAGGACCCCTGCGCCATTGCAGATGAAATTGAGTTCGTATTCCCTGTGGTTGTGCAAGGGATAGGTGAACTTATTCTTGTGCCGCTCTACGATGTAAAAGCAGTCTTTCTCCGATAGCTCCGATATTTCAGACAGGACGTTCGACATAAATGGTTGTTAGTTTGGAAACAAATATATGCATTCTTTTCAAAAATCAATACTTTTTTGACATATTCTTATCCTTTGGATAACAATTCTCACGCTCTTTCGCTTCCCGTATCCTTCCGTAAGAAGAATTCATTTCGTACGGTGACGGGTATACCCCGGGC
>CADBAC010000134.1 GCA_902792495.1 Ruminococcus flavefaciens
GGCCTTGACAAGGTTGCAGATGCGCGCTATACTATACCAAATGCAGAAGATAAGGAGGCGGTATGATGTACGGATATAATGCGGTAGCTGTACCTAAAAATGTTGTCATTTATGCGAGAGTATCCACTGAGCACGAGGCTCAGCTCTCAGCTTTGGAGAACCAACTCGACTGGTACAAACCGTTACTGGAACAGCATCCAGAATGGAAGCTTATGCGCAGTTATGTTGACGAGGGTATCACGGGAACTTCGGCAAAGAAACGTCCGCAGTTCATGCAGATGCTCAGTGATGCAAAGGACGGTGACTTCAATCTGATACTTACCCGTGAGGTATCACGTTTTGCACGAAACACAGTGGACACTCTGATGAGATCACAAAAGAGCAGTTTATGAACATGAAGTCGGAAGTCGATACGCAGATAGCTTCTTTGCAGGGGCAGATATGCGAGCTTTCGCCTATGGAGAAAGTCACAGAGACAAGTGATGTTCCCGACTACAACGAGCGTATCACTCTGCTGAGATATGCTCTTGAACGGTACACTAATTTTGACTCAGACGAGGATATTCCCGAGGCAGTTATTGAAGCATTTGTAGAAAAAATTGTGGTGAACGAGAACTCCTTCGATTGGTATCTGCACTTCTCGGGCGATGACAAAACTCCGAAAACGTGCAATGTGGAGGGTGACAAAAAATCCCATAAAATCGAGCTTTTCGGGACATCGTATGCGCCTGCGTTGGTGGAGGGCTGCTCAGGCTGCAATCGCTGACAAGAAGTAATTCTGAAACGGAATTGAGTGAAATTCACGCAAAGTGAATAACTGAATAAAAACAATGAGTCCTCACAGTTTCGGCTGTGGGGACTTTTTTATGCTCAGCGCAGGGAATTCAAAAAGCGTAAGTTAGTGAACTATAACAAAATACGAGAAGAATTTGCTGATATATGTTGACAGACGACATATATCGTGATACAATATACTCGTAAGATGATATATCTGGAGGCGACATAGATGAAGAAAAGCGAACCTTTATCTGAAAGCTATTACTATATCCTGCTATGTCTTGCAAAAGGAGCAAATCATGGATATGGAATAATGCAGATGACAGAAGAACTCTCAAAAGGTGATGTAAAAATCGGGTCAGGTACTATGTACGGTGCTACAAGCAATATGATGAAGAAAGGCTGGATACGGGAAATAGTATCTGACGGTGCCGGCTTTGAGCGGCGAAGACAATATCAGCTGACAGATTCCGGCAGGGATATCCTGCGTGCTGAGATCAAAAGGCTTAAAAGAATGCTTGAAAATGCAGAGGAGGTATAACTTATGGCAAATAAATACAAATATTCTTTCGCACTTCATTCGGCATGGAATTATCAGAACGAAGTTGAAGAAATGGATAAATATTCTGAAAATGGATGGCAGCTGGTAAAAGCGGCACTTTTTCACAGAAAGTACGTAAAAAATGATAAGATACGTTACCGCTATCAGCTTGATTTCCGCAGGATCGAAGATAAGGGACGCTATATCGAAACTTTTCGTGAGCAGGGCTGGGAATACGTTGATTCGACCATAAATGGCTGGCATTATTTCCGAAAGATATATGACCCATCTCTTCCGGAAGAGGAGTATGAAATATTCACAGACCGTGAGTCATTTAATGCCATGAAGAAAAATTGGGCACGGATTGCATTGGTTATAGCTATTTTTGGTGGCATTATGGCTTTGATTTATGGCATCAAACTGATAATGGTGCCATCTGTTCCGTTTCTTCTTTTATTTTTGACTTTTCTTATTGAATTTAGCGTTCTTTTCCGTGGAGTACTTATAATGCGTGCTAAAGAATCAAAGAGGAAAAGAAACAGGTATAGGGACAGTGTTCTTATTACTGTGTTTTTCTTGACTATCATTCTTGGCACTTCATCCGGCATATCCCTTGCGGGTAAACGTCCGAATATTACAGTAAACAGGATACCGGAAGCAAATGAAGAATCAGTAAACAATGAGCGTTTCGGAGATTTTGAAGTAAAATATCCTGATAATTATTTTCTTGATCTTGGCATTGAATCCAAAGATCCCATGACATTTGAGGTCGTTAACGAGAAGGGTGAGGCGGTATATAAGATAACAGATACCAGCTTCCATGAAGATGATATACGGCTGAATCTGAAAAAAGGCACGTATTATTTTTCGATGTCATGCGATACGTACTATAATTTAAACTGTAATATTAATTGATGTACAGCGTATAGTTTTATAGTATTTACAGCGGATCAGCTTGACCTCCTGTTAACAGTAACAGAGGCCGATGCTGTTTCGCTGTCTTTTTTATTGCCTTAACTTCAGCGGCGCTTCGGGCGGATGTCCTGATAAAGCAGTCCGCACTTATTGCAGTACCATACAAGCTTTCCTGAGCGGTACATGGGAAGATTTATGTTTATGCTCCATTCAGGGTACTGCCTGAACATCATCACACTGCTGTCTGAGACATATGCCACAAAGGAAATATAATGCTCCTTTGTCATTTCGTGGTCGGATGTGATGTACCATTCACCGCCGATATCCTCAATTTTCAGCTGATCTTTTTCATCAGCTTTTTTTGGTTCGGAAGCGGAAAGCTTGTTTCCGCAGCAGGTGACTGCCGTTTCGGAGGCAGCTGTGATAATGTTTCCGCAGTCTTTGCATACATAGAATTTCAGTTTTTTCATATCGCCTTTCTCACTTTCATTTTTATCGATCTCGCCTGACAGCAGGACGTTTACATCAATGCCGAAAATATCAGCCAGTGCTGACAGAAGCGACACATCGGGGCATCCGTTTCCTCGCTCCCATTTTGACACTGCTTTGTCGCTGACATTGATACGCTCAGCAAGCTGTTTCTGAGTCATGCCAAGTTCTGTTCTGAAATGCTTTATAAGCTGACCCGTTCTTATCTGATCCATATTATCACCTCTGTATCATTCTTGCTTTGTGTATTCATTATAGCCCATGTATCGGCTTTCGTCAATCCACGCTCCGTAGAGTTACGGGATGATTGACTTTTCGCTTTGTTGAATGTATAATAGAAAAATGCGGAGGAGGATGTAATATGGATATTATAAACGAAAGAAGAAGCATTAGAAAATATCGGGACAAGCCTGTTGAAAAACAGCTTATTGCCGATATAATAGACGCTGGAAGAGCTGCACCTTCCGCAAAGAACAGACAGCCGTGGAAGTACATAGTATTTGGCGGAAAAGCAAAAGAGGAAATGCTCGGTGTAATGGCTGATGGACTAAGCAGGGAAGAGAACATTTCCGCTTCTCTGCCTGAGTCGAAAGCAGGCTTACCCGATGCAAGGAACACTCTGCGGATAATGCGTGAAGCGCCTGTAATTATACTTGTACTCAATACAAACGGCACATCGCCTTTTATTCCTCTGAGTGCAGACGACAGGATAACTGAGATATGCGATACGCTTTCCATAGGCGCTTCCATACAGAATATCCTTCTTAAAGCGCAGGAGTGCGGACTTGGTACACTGTGGATAGCCAACACCTGTTTTGCGTATAAGGAACTGACGGAATACCTTGATACCGAAAGTCAGCTTGTGGGAGCAATAGCTGTGGGATATCCCGATGAAAGCTCTGTTCAGCGTCCACGCAGACCACTTGACGAAATTATGGAGTTCCGTTTCTGAACATGATCTTTAGTTGTTTGATTACGATACTGAAAAGGAGATATGATATGGGCTATATTCTTGAACTTCGCAGGGAACTGGGAAGCCGTCCCATAATAATGGCAGGCGCAGGAGTTATCATCATCAACGATAAGAATGAGATACTCCTCGGAAAAAGAAAAGATAACAAATACTGGGACTATCCCGCAGGTTCGATGGAGACAGGCGAAAGCTTCGAGGAATGCGCAAGGCGTGAGGTAAAGGAAGAAACAGGCCTTGAATGCGGAAAGCTTGAATACCTTATGGATTTGTCAGGGAAGGATTCGTTTTATGAGTATCCCAACGGCGATCAGGTTTATCTTGCGTGTATACTTTATGTGTGCCGTGACTTCACGGGAACGCTGAGAGTGCAGGAGGACGAGGTGACTGAACAGGGATTTTTTCCCGTTGATGATCTGCCTCAGACTGTTCCCGAAAAGATAAAAGAGCGGATATTCGAGAAGGTACGGGAATATATAAGCTGTTCCTGTATCGCTCCGCCAATTGACTCTATTAATAAAGTGTAAAATACATAGGGATATATTGAAATTAGTCCCGAAATGTTGTATAATATGATAATAAGAATTTTGTACTCGTAAAAGGAGGGGATATTATGATCTTCAATAACGATTTCGGCGGAATGGGCGGAATGGGCGGTTTCGGCGGAAACGGCAACGGCGGAGGCTACCGCAGGGGTAATTATATAGGCGGCGGCTACGGCGGACTTGGCGCATTCGGCGGCAATCCTCTTGGAGTTCCTATGAATGTAGGCGGCTATTTTGACGGCAATTCTCTTTACGGAGGATACGGCTCGATGAATATGCAGAATGTGGGAACTTACCTTATGCTCGAACAGCTTATGGAGCAGGGAAATCACAGCAACAGCAGCCGTGTCAACTATAACAGCAGCAATAACAACAGCTACAACAACAATAACAACGGATTCAATAATCAGAACAACAACGGCTACAACAATAACAACAACGGCTACAACAATAACAACAACGGATTCAATAATCAGAACAACAACGGCTACAACAATAACAACGGATTCAATAACCAGAACAATAACGGCTACAACAATAACAACGGATTCAATAACCAGAACAATAACGGCTACAACAATAACAACAACGGATTCAATAACCAGAATAACAGGATTCAATAATCAGAACAACAACGGATTCAACAATAACAATGTGCCTAACAGGGCTGTGCAGCCTTCTCTCGGACCTGCAAACGGAAATCAGCAGGGCGGATTCGGCAGCAGTCAGCCTGCAAGAAATCCCTCTGCGGCGGCTACTACTAATCTTCCTAAGCCAAAGCGCAGACGTCCCGGAGTTGCTAATCCCGGTGCGCCTCTGATGAAGGGACAGAAGATACCGATAACAGGTTCGGGCAGACTGAAAATAGGCCTCGGCTGGGATGTCAATGACTCACGCTGTGACCTGGACGCTTCTGCTTTTATGCTTGATAAGAACAACCGCATTGTGGG
>CADBAC010000135.1 GCA_902792495.1 Ruminococcus flavefaciens
CCTTAAAGACTTGAAAAATTCTTTATTTCTGGCGTGTACCCTATCATGGGGCAAAATTAATAGTCTTGGGAAACAGATTTGAGAAGATCCTTCTTCAAATAGTCTACCTCAATAATTCATACAAAACTTCTTTATCAGCACCACAGTTATGGTGACCTTTTTTTTGCAAATAGTGTTTACACTTTATTCACATTTTCGTGTTATAATATTTTTTGTATCTTATCCGTGAGAGCGGAAAGGTAACATCTTTTAAGGAGAAAACTGAATATGAAAAACACTGTTTCAACTCTTCTCATGCAGAAGCAATCAGGTGACAAGATCACGATGCTTACTGCTTACGACTACACCACAGCTAAGATCATGGATGAATGCGGTGTGAATGCCCTGCTTATCGGGGATTCCCTCGGTATGGTAATGCTTGGCTACGAGAACACTCTCCCCGTGACTATGGATGACATGATCCATCATACTGCTGCGGTTTCAAGAGGCGCTCAGAATGCCTTTGTGGTTGCGGATATGCCTTTTATGTCCTACCAGACAGATGTCCGTGAAGCTGTCATCAATGCAGGCAGACTTATCAAAGAAGGCGGCGCAAATGCTGTAAAGCTGGAGGGCGGTGCTGAGGTTTGCCCTCAGATACGTGCCATCGTCAATGCGTCCATTCCCGTAGTTGCTCATCTCGGACTTACTCCACAGTCAGTCAACGTTTTCGGAGGATTCAAGGTACAGGGAAAAACTCAGGACAAAGCCGAAAAGCTTATCCGTGACGCTCTTGACATTCAGGATGCAGGCGCTTGTGCTGTTGTGCTTGAAGGGATCCCTGCAAAGCTTGCCGAAGTCATCACTCAGAAGCTTACTATCCCCACCATCGGTATCGGTGCGGGAAACGGCTGTGACGGTCAGGTGCTTGTGTATCAGGATATGCTTGGACTTACCTCCGGCCATACCCCTAAATTCGTCAAGCGGTTCGCAGATGTGGGAGCACTCATGCGTCATGGCATAAATGAGTATATCACCGAAACGAAAAACGGCAGCTTCCCCTCACAGGAGCATACTTACTCCGCCGACATTGATATGACGGCTGTACTTGCAAAGGAGGGCTGCTGATATGAGGATCGTTAATACTATCGAAGAAGTACGCAGACAGGTGCGTGAATGGAGAGCGCAGGGACTTACCGTAGGACTTGTCCCAACTATGGGCTATCTTCACGAAGGCCACGCAAGCCTTATCGATGCTTCACACCGTGACAACGACAGGACAGTTGTATCCGATTTTGTAAATCCAATGCAGTTTGGTCCTACAGAGGATCTCGAATCCTATCCCCGTGATATCGATCACGATGCAAAGCTTGTGGAGGAGCACGGCGGCGACCTTATCTTCCATCCCGACCCGTCCGAAATGTACCATGAAGGATTCTCCTCCTTTGTGGATATGACAGTGCTTACAGAGGAACTTTGCGGTCTCAGCAGACCCGTTCACTTCAGAGGTGTATGCACAGTTGTAACGAAGCTTTTCAACATCGTAAGGCCCGACCGTGCATACTTCGGCAAGAAGGACGCTCAGCAGCTTGCGGTGATACGTCACATGGTCGACGACCTTGATATGGACATCGAAATTATCGGCTGCCCCATTATCCGTGAGGATGACGGACTGGCAAAGAGTTCACGCAATACCTACCTTAACGATGCCGAAAGGAAAGCCGCACTTGTGCTTTCAAAAGCAGTCAGACTCGGCATGGACATGGTCGGAAAGGGCGAGAAAAACTGCGATGTTATCCTTTCTCAGATGAAGTCGCTTATCGAAGCCGAACCCCTTGCACGTATCGACTACGTGAAAATGGTGGACTGCGCTACCATGCAGCAGATACCGACTCTTGACCGTCCTGCACTCTGCGCTATGGCTGTGTTCATCGGCAAGACCCGTCTCATCGACAACTTCTTCACCGAAGACGTTCAAGGAGGCTGAGTTATGCAGTTATCAATGCTGAAAAGCAAGATCCACCGTGCAGTTATCACTCAGGCTGAACTGAACTATGTGGGGAGCGTTACTATTGACGAGGATCTCATCGAAGCCGCAGGCCTTTGCGAATACGAACACGTTCACATCGTCAATGTCAACAGCGGTTCAAGGATAGAGACCTACGTCATTGCAGGTCAGCGTGGAAGCGGAGTTATCTGTCTCAACGGTGCAGCTGCCCGTGCAGGACAGAAAGGCGACCATGTCATAATCATGGCATACGCTTCAATGACTCCCGATGAAGCAAAAACTCACCGACCGAAAGTTGTTTTCGTCGGAGATAATAACGAGATGATCCGTGTTGCCGATTACGAAAAACACGGCGAACTGATGTAATAAAACAGCCCCTGACAAGGTACTCAGCTGAAATGGAGAGCACCCTGTCAGGGGTTTAAAAATTTTCTGCTGTAAGGATATCCCGACTGTCAGCGTCATATTTTAACGCTGCTGCGGACAAGTTCTACTACCTCTTCTTCATTAAGCGGACGGCCCCACAGGAATCCCTGAATGTAGTCACAGCCGATAGACCTAAGAGTTTCCAGCTGTGCATCTTCTTCAACACCCTCGGAAATAACATCGAATCCCATGATATGACCGATGGAAATAATTGCGGCGACGTACTGCCTTGAGGAGTCGGTGCTGTTCATCTTGTCGATGAAAGACTTGTCTATCTTCAGAAGATTTGCTGGGAAGCTGTTCAGGTAGCTGAGTGAAGAATAGCCTGTTCCGAAATCGTCGATAGCAAGCTTGACTCCCATATCCTGAAGTTCGTGTATGCACTTCAGCGCCTTGTCTGCGGAATCTATCATGATCGACTCGGTTATCTCTATCTCCAGCTTTTCGGGATCGATACCGCTTACTTTCAGTATCTCCCTGACTTCATCGATAAAGCCGTTCTTCATCAGGTGGCGGACAGAAGCATTTATGCTCAGCATCAGGTCGGCTCCCGTCTCTTTCAGCAGCTTGCCGAAGAATATGGTTGACTTACGGAAGACTGCGGAATCCACTTTATCGATAAGACCTGCCTTTTCGGCAACGGGAATGAATTCACCGGGATTAATGGTATTGCCGTCATCGTCGGTCATTCTTGCAAGAGCCTCGAATCCACGGAGATTATGCTCCATATCATACTGCGGCTGAAGATTGAAGTAGATATGATCCTTTTCAAGGGCTTCTCTTATCTTGCCCTCTATCTCGATGGTACGCTCTATCTTCAGAAGATCGGGAGTGAACCTGAGAATGTGGTCTCCGCTCTTTGCCCGTTTTATCTCATGAAGCGCAACATCGGCATAAGCAAACACTGATTCGCCTTTCTTTGCATCGGAAGGATACTCGGCGTATCCGAAGCCTGCGGTTATGTATAGGTCGCAGTTGTCGATAGTAAGGCGGTTTTTCAGTGAAGCTTCATACTGCCTTATAGTGTTGATCACATCCTCGTCGGAATGATAATTGCGAATTATCAGCACGAACTCGTCGCCGCTTGTACGTGTGATAAAGTCAAGAGTTCCCGAAATTCCCGTATCAGCAATGGTCTTCCATCTCGAAGCGATCTCGATAAGCACCTTATTTCCCGTATCAAAGCCCATGGAACTGTTTATTCCCTTGAAGCCGTTGATATCAATGGAGACTACCGCAAACTTTTCATCATTCTTGGTCAGTTCCCTTATAAGCTCTGAACAGGCAAATCTGTTCGGCAGCCCTGTCAGTCTGTCCGTGACCGCCTGATCTCGCAGTCTTATCTGATAGGAATCAAGCTCCCTGTTGTTGAAGTAGATTATCACGATAGTTATGATAGTCAGCAGATTTCCGAAAATACCGGGCAGATTATTCATATTATGATGCATGATAATGACGGATATTATCACAGGGAACTGTATCAGCAGGGTTATCAGCGAAGTAAGAAATCCTGCCTTTCCGAAATAAAGCGTCAGAAATATCATGCAGATATTTGAAAGCGATGACAAAACTCCTGCAAAAGCCGCAATCGGAACATGGCCTCCGCCTATTGCAATAGATTCATGCGAACCCGATGCAACTCTGACAATGACCGATGTCGCAACATATAAAAACAACAGTACAGCAAACAGGTACTTAGGTGCTTTACGCTGATGTGTTATACTGTCAAGAGTTTTCTGAATTATTCGTTTTCGCTCGTTATTATTTCCGTTAGTATTCATAATAGCACCCTCCCCGCCTCAGACATCCAAATTGACACCTGAAGGCATATTAAAAATTGTATACCGGATCAAGTCTTTGATTAATAGTATTACAAAATAATGTCATTATGAAGTTTATTCTCTTTTTGACTATATAGATCTTCATATACTTATTATACAGTATCAGCACAAAATAAACAATAGATAAATTGTAAAATTCCGCTTTTTCAGCATAATATATAAAACTATATAAAAATATAATAAAAAACTCTCTCCTGATATCCCGTCTATCACGGTATATCGGCACATTCCGACTTTCAGAGGTGAAAGGGAAAACGGACAAAAAGAAAAATCCTCCGAAAAATCGAAGGATCTCTTTAGTGCGGATAACAGGAGTTGAACCTGCACCGGGTTGCCCCGACTAGCACCTGAAGCTAGCGCGTCTGCCTATTCCGCCATATCCGCATATTCCCCGTAAGCGTTACCGCTCCGAAGTACCTTAATATTTTATCACATTTCTTCTGATTTGTCAAGCCTTTTTCAAAATTTTTTCTGAAAAAAATGTCCATGCACCTTAACCGTGATACTTATAAAGAAGATTTGTATGTATTATTGAGGTAGACATTTTGAAGAAGGATCTTCTCAAATCTGTTTCCCAAGACTATTAATTTTGC
>CADBAC010000136.1 GCA_902792495.1 Ruminococcus flavefaciens
TTCGCAAGGATAAACGATATCGCCTTTCAGATATCAGACAAGCTAAAAGAAAAATTCAGGATAAAGAGATCTTCCTGAAAAGGAGAATAAATTTGAGAACCGCAAATAACTGGAAAGACTATATAATACTTGATACATCAGAAGGGGAAAAGCTGGAAACATGGGGCGGTATAAGCCTTGTGAGACCCGATCCCCAGATAATATGGAAGACCGAGCGCAAAGACCCTCTCTGGAGAAATGCCGCCGGTCACTATCACCGCTCAAACAAGGGCGGCGGCGAATGGGAATTCAGCAGAAAGCTTCCCGATTCGTGGAATATAAGCTACAGAGAGCTTACCTTCAACATCCGTCCCACAGGCTTCAAGCATACGGGACTTTTCCCCGAACAGGCCGTAAACTGGGACTTTATGGCGGATAAGATAAAAAATGCAGGCAGAGAGATAAACGTACTCAACCTTTTCGCATACACAGGCGGAGCAACTCTTGCCTGTGCAGCGGCAGGCGCTTCGGTCTGCCATGTTGACGCTTCAAAGGGAATGGTGCAGTGGGCAAGAGACAATGCCGCCGCATCGGGACTTTCCGACAAGCCCATCCGCTGGATAGTGGATGACTGCGAGAAGTTCATCGCCCGTGAGATACGCAGAGGACGCAAGTACGATGCTGTTATCATGGACCCTCCAAGCTACGGCAGAGGCCCCGGCGGAGAGGTCTGGAAGCTGGAAGACTGCGTTTATGACCTGGTAAAACTGTGTTCGGGAGTATTGTCGGATGATCCGCTTTTCTTCCTGATAAATAGCTATACTACGGGACTTTCGCCGTCGGTCATGGGCTACATACTGGGAAGCGTTCTCACCGATAAATTCGGCGGAAACGTAAGCTTCGACGAGATAGGACTTCCCGTAAAGTCAACAGGAATGACACTTCCCTGCGGCTCAACGGCTATATGGGAGAAGTGACGGATATGGAAAATACGGAACTGATCGTTAAATACAATGAACTGACAGCGGAAGAATTCATTCTCCTCTGGGAGACCGTATGGGGACAAGGCCCCACTCTTGAGCAGACTAAGCTTGCTATGGAGCATACGCTGTTCAGAGTATCGGTGTTTGACGGAGACAAGATAGTCGCTATGGCAAGAATGAACGGCGATATGGGGCTTGATTACTACATCAAGGACGTTATCGTCAGACCTGGATATCAGGGCAGAGGCATAGGAAGAATGCTTATCGACGAGCTTCTGAAGTTCATAAGCGAAAACGGCGTAAAGGGCACGGATATTTTTGTGGAGCTTTGTGCAATGCCTGATAAGATACCGTTTTATGAGAAATTCGGCTTTTCGGCAAATGAAGCACAGCGCCTGAGAATGATGTACCCGATAAGATAAAGGATATATATGGGAAAACTAATAATATCACTTCTGGCCGCCGCTGTTGTTTTTTCGGCGGTATCATGCGGCAAAACAGACGAACCTGCGGCTTCTTCCGAAGCTGTCGGCAGTTCCGCTGTGACCGAAACAGGCACTATGGAGGAAGACGCCGAAGCAGAAATGGCTAAGTTTAAAGCTCAGGCACTTGAAAGGGCAGACCTTACCGCTCAGCCTATGCCTGACTCTGAGATACCCGATGACTGGCATGAACTGTCAAACGGCACTATCAGTATGTACGTGCCTGCCGATGTGGAGGACGTTTCCTCTGAGGGCTCGTCAATGAGTAAGTTCCAGAATGAGGATAAGAGCGTTTTTATCTTTATTATGGGCGCAAACGACTGGAGCGTGACTGCTGACGAGGAAGACGACGAGTTCACTGAATACTTCCCCGAACTGAAAGAGGAGAACACAGCAAAGGCTCTGAATGAACTGGGACTTGATTATGACGGCACAAGAGCTTCATTCTACAAGGCTGTGCTGTCTTTCACAAGCAAGGACCGCACAGAGAAAAATGCCGAGGCTTTCGATGCGGCGGCACTGGCAAAGGGAATGGCTTTCCTTACGTTCCCCGAGGTCTACTACCATGACGCAGAGGGACATGATATCTACGCTCATGCTTATTCCGCTGCGGCTATAAAAGGCGATCTTTCGGATTCGGAGGACAACAAATTCTGGATAGGCGCATTTGCTGACCCGAATACCGAATATACCGCTATGCTGACTGCGCATACAAAAGAAGAAGCGCTTCAGATAGCTTCGACTATAAAAATCATAGGCTGACAACTCCCAAAAGGAGATGTTAATAAATACAAAAGGAGTTATTATTATGGCAAAGGATGAAAGATTTGTAAAAGTTTACGCACAGGGCAAGATGAACATATCCGAAATATGGGTGGATACACTGACAGGTGTCAACTATGTATTCCATGCATCAGGCTATGCAGGCGGTATGACTCCGCTCCTCGACAAGGAAGGCAAGCCCGTAATTACCCCTCTCGAAGAACTTAACTGGATAAAGGAAAAATAAACCGTTTATGGAAAAAATTATCGAGACAGATGATCTGCATTTCCATTATGAACCCGACGAGGACGGCAATACTCCCGAAGATGTGCTGAAAGGCATAGACCTCAGCATAAAACAGGGCGAATTCGTTGCTGTCCTCGGACATAACGGATGCGGAAAATCCACACTTGCAAAGCATATCAACGCCATACTTCTCCCCACAGGCGGAAGTGTTATCGTTGACGGTATCGACACTAAAGACGAGGACAAGCTGTTTGAACTGAGACAGAGGGCAGGAATGGTATTCCAGAATCCCGACAACCAGATAGTGTCCTCCATAGTTGAGGAGGACGTGGCGTTCGCTCTTGAAAATTTAGGCGTACCCTATGAGGAAATGCGAAGGCGTGTTGATGAATCGCTGAAAGCTGTGAATATGTACGAGTACCGACTCCATTCACCAAGTCAGCTTTCAGGCGGACAGAAGCAGAGAGTTGCCATTGCAGGCATTATCGCAATGCAGCCAAAGTGCATAATCCTCGACGAGCCGACAGCAATGCTTGACCCGCAGGGACGAAAGGAAGTTCTTGCGGCTATACATAAGATGAACCGTGAGAAGGGCATAACCATTGTCCTCATCACTCATTATATGGACGAAGCCGCTGACTGTGACCGTGTAGTTGTCATGGACAAGGGCGAAGTGGTGCTGGACGATGTACCGTCAAAGGTCTTCTCACAGGTGGAGAAGCTGAAAGCTATCGGCCTTGATGTACCGCAGGTAACAGAGCTTGTATGGGAACTGCGCAAGGCAGGCTATGACATTTCCCCCGAGATAATCACGGAGGAAGAATGTGCGGATGCGATAGAGCGGCTGTTCGCTTGACTCTGTATGGAACGCCGAGATGGCGTTCCCTATAATAGTTTCATCAATAAACAAAAAGATAGGAGAGAACTTATATTGGCTATCCTTGAAACACAGGAGCTTACATATACCTACAGCGCAGGAACTCCCTTCGAGAAAACTGCCGTAGACCACGTAAGCCTGAAAATAGAAGAAGGACAGATGGTGGGAGTCATGGGTCATACAGGCTCGGGAAAATCCACCCTTATCCAGCACTTCAACGGACTTCTCCAGCCCACATCGGGAAAGGTACTTCTCGACGGCAAGGATATCTGGGCTGACAAAAATAAAATACGTGATGTCCGTTTTCAGGTAGGATTGGTTTTCCAGTACCCTGAGTATCAGATATTCGAGGAAACGGTATACAAGGATATCGCTTTCGGACCTAAGAATATGGGACTGGATGAGGCTGAGATAAAGCGAAGGGTGCTTGAGACCGCTCATGATATTGGACTTCCCGAGGCGCTCATGGAGCGTTCTCCTTTTGAGCTTTCGGGCGGACAGAAGCGCCGTGTGGCTATTGCAGGCGTCATGGCCATGGAGCCGAAAGTGCTTATCCTCGATGAGCCTACAGCAGGTCTTGACCCGGCAGGCCGTGACAAGATACTTGAGCATATAAAAGCCTATCATCAGCGCACTAAGAACACTATCCTCATCGTGTCGCACAGCATGGAGGATATAGCTACTTTTGCGGATAAGATACTTGTCATGAACAAGGCTAAGCTTTTCTGCTATGACGATACGGTAAATGTTTTTGCAAGGGCTGATGAGATATCTGAGATAGGCCTTGATGTTCCCCAGATAACCAAGGTTTTCGGAGAACTCAAACGCCGTGGGCTTGATTTCGGTAAGGAAGTTTATACCGTAGGCTATGCCCGTGACCTCCTGCTTCGCAGTCTGAAAGAAAGGGAGGTGCAGTGATATGCTGAGAGATATAACCATTGGACAGTACTTCCCCGGAAACAGCGTGATACACCGTCTTGACCCACGATTCAAGATAGTGATAACGATAATCTTCATCGTTATGCTTTTCACAGGCAAGAGTATGCTTTGTCTCGCAATAGGAGCGCTGTACACTCTGCTTGCTGTGGTGCTTTCAAAGATAAAGCCGAAAATGTTCTGGAAAAGCATAAAACCGATTCTGCCGTTCCTTGTGCTTACGGCGGCGATAAATCTGCTGCTGATAAGTTCGGGCAATGTAGTGTGGGAATGGCACTTCATCAAGATAACCGACGAATCGCTGAACATAAGTGTATTCATGATAGCGAGGATAGTTCTCCTTATAATAGGAAGTTCGCTCCTCACATATACCACATCGCCCATAACGCTTACAGATGCCATAGAGAGACTTCTCTCGCCGCTGAAAAAGCTGAAATTCCCGGTGCACGAGCTTGCGATGATGATGTCGATAGCACTCAGGTTCATACCTACGCTTATTGAGGAGACTGACAAGATCATGTCAGCGCAGAAGGCAAGAGGTGCGGAGAT
>CADBAC010000137.1 GCA_902792495.1 Ruminococcus flavefaciens
CGTCACACGCTTTGTCTGTATGGTGTTTGATGGCCCGAAGCCTGCCATGCCCGAACCCGATACTATGTACTTCTGCGGCATATTCTCCAGCACACAGTTCACCAGCATCGCTTTCTGGTCGGCTTTATCAAAGGCTTCGCATATTATATCGTCATCGGCAAGCAGCGAGGGGATGTTCTCCTCGGTCAGTTTCAGCTGATGAGCGGTTATCTCGCAGTATGGTGCGATACGGTGAAGCGTATCATACAGCGCCTGTGACTTGGGCTGACCCAGCTGTTCGGGGAAGTACTGCTGACGGTTCAGGTTTGAGATATCGACGGTATCGAAGTCGATGATGTGCAGTTTTCCCACGCCTGCCCTTGCAAGAGCGATGGCGATATTCGAGCCGAGACCTCCCAGACCGCAGACCGCCACAGATGCCGCTGACAGTTTTTTCTGGTATTCAGCGCCATGCCTTTCCTCAAGAGCCCTGTACATTTCCTCTCTTGTGGGGATTGCCATATCAGCCGCCTCCCACAAAGCGGACAACTTCGACTGAATCGCCGTCTTTAAGCACAGTTTCACCGTAAGAAGCCCTCGGCACTATATCCATATTCAGTTCAACAGCAACACGCTGACTGCCTGCGTCCATAGCTTCAAGCAGCTGTGCAACTGTTTTTCCGTCCATATCCATCATTTCGCCGTTAACTTTTATCATGCAAACGCCTCCTCTTGCCTGTATGCTTATCACAGCATGGCATAAAATAAGGAACTGACAAGCGCAGTTCCTTTGCAGACTTTATAAAAGAACTCCCTGCGCTGGTATTATCCATATCAGGTCAAAGGGTCGGAAGTTAACTTCATGCACCGTGACTTCCCTCTCAGCCTGTCTCACAAGCTCCCCTGTATAGTACTATTATATCACATAAGCAAAGCGTTGTGATATAATTGCCCGATTCGCAGGGAGCAAATAGGATATTTGCGTATCTGCGAGGGCATTTTAATAAAAATATGATATCATCTTTGATGATATTATATCACAAAGGATGAAATAAATCAATAGTTATTGTGAAATTAAGCAGAGTTTAAAGTTTCCGCTTGACTTTATGAAAAACACTGTGTATAATATGGGTAGAGTATAGTCCGTAAAAGTTACATTTCGTAATAATTTGTTCATAATTTGTTCGGCTTTTACATTTTTCGCTTTAATATTAAAAGAGAAATCCGGATATACATACTTTCCGTTTGCAGTATTTCTGCAATTGCGGGAGTATATAGGGGGACAATAATGAAAAGATTTATTTCTGCTGCTTTTGCAGCGGCTGCCCTTATTGCCGTAACAGGCTGTGAGAGCAATCATAAAGGTTCGGTCACGGAGGTATCTACAGGCGATTCAACTGCGGGTATGACCAGTAATTATACATCCCAGTCGCTTCAGGCCGATATCCTGACGACTTCCGCAGTGACCTCCGCTGTATCTTCGGCTGTTACATCTGTTTCTCATTCGGTTACTGCTGTCAGCACATCGTTAACTTCCGAGACTGAAGCTGTTTCAAATGAACAGTCAAAGCCTTCCGAGACTAAGGCAGTTACTACAAGCAAGGCGGCTTCTTCAAGCAAAACTGCTTCTTCCAATAAGAATACCGAGGCTCCGTCAAATTCCGAAACCACTTCCGCTTCAGTGCGCACTACCACTACTTCCGCAGATGAACCGCAGCTGACAGAACCTACTACCAAGCAGGGACCTGCAAGGGAAGATATCATAGCTGCGTACAAGGGTGCAGTCTCGGATACTATCGATACCATGCTTGTAAGCGAGCCTGAGACAGTATCCGTTGCGTATACGCTGTTTGATATGGACGGAAACGGCATCCCTGAGCTTATACTGAAATGCGGTACAAACGAAGACGATATGCAGGATACATTCTATACATACGACGACTTCGGTCTGAAAGTCATCTGCGACGGTATATCGGGAATACACACAGGTTTCGCATGGGATCCCGAACTTAACAAGTACGTTTCAGCCTACTCATTCATGGGCGAGGGCGCACTCAGCTGGATGAGCTACGACGGCTCAGATATTTATTCGCTGAAGACCGCTTCCTTTGAATACGGCGGCGACGAGATATTTGAAGAACAGGCCGCAAAGAACGGTGTTGAATGGCTCCCGTTTGCTAAATATACCTACACAGGCGAAGAACTTACATGGATCTACCGTGTGGTCAGCGGAGGCTTTGAATACGACGAGATAACAGGAAGAGATTTCAGTTTTATCGACAATTATGAATTCTGACATAAAGGCATACCTCGGGTATGCCTTTTCTTTTTCCTTTCATTTGACATTTGTACGTACAAGTGCTATAATGAATTCAAGTGCGCTGTTTTAAAAACAGCTTATATGTAAAAGGAGGATAACAATGCATAAGGAATTTCTTATGGGTAATGCTGCCATAGCCCGTGGCGCTATTGCAGCAGGTCTGAACCTTATCTCGGGTTACCCGGGTACTCCGTCAACAGAAGTGCTTGAGACAACTGCTAAGGTAAATGACGGTTCAGTCTATGTAGAGTGGTCCGTAAACGAAAAAGCCGCTCTCGAACTTGGTGCAGGTGCTGCTTACAGCGGTGCCCGTTCAATGGTCACAATGAAACAGGTAGGTCTGAACGTTGCTTCCGATCCGCTGATGAGCCTTGCTTACATCGGCGTAAAGGGCGGAATGGTCATAATGGTCGCTGACGACCCCGGCCCTATCTCATCACAGACAGAACAGGATACAAGACATTTCGCATCCTTCTCAAAGCTGCCATGCTTCGACCCTTCATCAGTACAGGAAGCATACGACATGATACAGGACGCTTTCGAGTATTCCGAGAAGTACAATACTCCCGTTCTTTTCCGCCCTACTACAAGAGTCTGTCACGGCTACGCTTCAATTGAAGTAAAGGACGAAAACGAGTACAAGGTGAATCGTCCCGAGGGATTTGTAAAGGATTCCTCAAAATGGGTAATTTTCCCACGTCTTTCCTATAATGCTCATATCCATATCGAGGAGCGCAATGCGGAACTTTCAAAGGTATTCTCAGAGTACAGCCGCAATGTCATCCTCCCCGAAAAGGCACAGGTCTGCAAGAAGGGTATCGCAACCCACGGTATCAGCTACACTTACACCATGGAGGCTCTCAGAGACAAGGAGGCTCCCCGTGTATTCAAGGTTTCCACACCATTCCCGTTCCCGGAACAGCAGGCTGTTGAATTCCTCAGCGGTCTTGACGAGGTGCTCTGTATCGAGGAACTTGACCCCATAATCGAGCGTGAACTTACATATATCTGCGGAAAGTATCACCTCAACACAAAAATTCTCGGCAAGCTGACCCATAACGTAAAGACAGCAGGCGAGAACACCTGTGCATCCGTTCTCGGCAATATTTCCGCATTCATGGGCTGGGAAGTCCCCGAGACCGCAAAGCTTGAAGAAGCCCCCGCACTCCCTGTAAGACCTCCCGTACTCTGTGCAGGATGTCCTCACAGAGCTTCATTCTTCGCCGTAAAGGAAGCAATGAAGGGTAAGAAGTCCGTATTCTGCGGTGATATCGGATGCTACACTCTCGGAAACGCTATGCCTCTTGACATGGTAGATACCTGTCTCTGCATGGGCGCAGGCGTTAACATCACTCAGGGTATCGGCAAGATAGAGCCCGATACAAAGTGTTTCGCATTCGTAGGAGATTCCACATTCTTCGCTTCTGCTATCACAGGCGCAGTAAATGCCGTTTACAATCAGGCTGATATGACTCTCGTTATCCTTGATAACTCCACAACCGCCATGACAGGCCATCAGCCTCACCCCGGCACAGGCCGCACAATGATGGGCGAGGTCGTTGAAAAGGTAAGCATTCAGGAAGTCCTCAGGGGTATCGGCGTCAAGACAGTCGAGACCGTAAATCCTCTTGAGCTGAAAAAGTCCGTTGAGACAGTAAAGCGTGTAGCTGATGAAGAAGGCGTAAAGGCTATCGTATTCAAGTCGCCTTGTGCAGTCCTCATCAAGCCCGATAAGCCCGCCGTTATCGACAACGCTAAGTGCACATCATGCAAGAAGTGCATCAAGACTTTAGGATGTCCCGGAATCGTACTCAGAGATGGCAAGGTGGCTATAGAGAATTCCCTTTGTACAGGCTGCGGACTTTGTTCACAGGTTTGTCCTTTCGGAGCAATAGGAGGTACAGGCAATGCAGAGTAATATCCTTATATGCGGAGTAGGCGGTCAGGGAATCGTCCTGACATCGAAGCTTATCGCCGCAACAGCTATGGAGCATGATATCCCCGTAATGAGCGCCGAAACTATAGGTATGGCTCAGAAGGGCGGAAGCGTTTTCAGCTTCCTGAGACTGGGCGACGACATCTACTGCCCTATGTTCCCCGAAAAGACAGCAGACCTTATCATCGGATTCGAGCCTGCTGAGGCAGTACGTATGCTCCCTTACCTCAAAGACGGCGGACAGGTGGTAGTCAATACTCACCCCATAATGCCCGTAACAGCTACACTCAGCGGTTCGGACTATACAGGTACGGAAATGCTGGAGTATTTACAGAGAAACGTTGAGAACGTGCTTCTCGTTGACGGCACAAAGGGCTGCGAGGAGATCGGCTCACCAAAGGTGCTGAACATGATAATGTTGGGAGCGGCTGTGCGCAACGATGTACTGCCATTCTCCGTTGACGATATAGAAGACACTATGAAAAAGACAGTTAAACCGCAGTTTGTGGAAATGAACAGCAAGGCACTGCGATATAATAATTGAGAATGGAGAATGGAGAATT
>CADBAC010000138.1 GCA_902792495.1 Ruminococcus flavefaciens
ATTTTACACACTATGATATCAGGATAAACCACGATAACGTTGCTGTTGAGAATGTACACCTCGGTGACAGCCTTACAACACTGTCATACGGTCTGAACACTCTTATAGATCCACCATCGGATGACGAATAAACTAAACAATGCCGCAGATGATGTCTGCGGCATTTTAATAGAGGAAATGTGAATTATTTGTCAAAGTTTTTGAGTGATATATATTTTATTGCATTTTGCTATTCCGAAGTGATATGTCAAATACAGCCCTGTAATTCTTCGGATTATCAGGAAAGGATATGAAACCGATAAGTCTCCGTGTCGCAAAAGACTGTTTATATCCCTTTGTTATCGCATATTGTCGTTATTTGTAAGTCAAATGCAACAAAAATAATCCCACCGCATCCTAAATATATAGTACATATCAAATCGTAATATACAAAGTAATATATCAAAATAATTCATAGCTATATTCAAACTATAAAATGATTGTTAATTATATATCAATATCTGAATAGCGATATTCTGAAACTGAATTTGAATTTATGCTGGTTTTACGCTATACTTATATATGAAGCATGGCGGAGGTACGCCGTGCCGTTAACTTAAAGCAACAATTATTAATGGAGTGAATGTAAATGAATTATCGTATCGAACACGATTCAATGGGCGAGGTAAAGGTGCCTGCTGACAAGTACTGGGCAGCTCAGACTGAAAGAAGCCATGAGAATTTCCTTATCGGTGTAGGTATCGAAACTATGCCGAGAGAGATCACCCACGCTTTCGGTATCCTGAAAAAAGCTGCGGCTATTGCCAATCATCAGGTCAAGCCTGAAAGAATGACAGACGAAAAGCTTTCTGCTATCTCACAGGCCTGCGATGAAGTTATCAGCGGTTCTCTCAACGATCATTTCCCGCTTGTAGTATGGCAGACAGGAAGCGGTACTCAGTCAAACATGAATGCCAACGAAGTCATTGCCAACCGTGGAAACGAGATCGCAGGTTCAAAGCTGCTTCACCCTAACGATGATATCAATATGAGCCAGTCATCCAACGATACTTTCCCGACTGCTATGCACATAGCTGCTGTTACAGCTATCGAGGATAAGGTCATCCCTGCAATCGACGTGCTTATCGATACATTCAAGCGCCTTGAAGCTGAAAATGAAGGCATAGTAAAGAGCGGCCGTACACATCTTCAGGATGCAACTCCTATCAAGTTCTCACAGGAAATAAGCGGCTGGAGAAGTTCACTTGAAAAAGACAAGAAACTCCTCCTCATCGCATCCGACGAACTGAAGGAACTTGCTCTTGGCGGTACCGCTGTTGGTACAGGTCTTAACGCTCCGGCCGGATTTGCCGAAAAGGCTGCCGAAGCTGTAAGTGAACTTACAGGTAAGAAATTCATTACATCTCCAAATAAATTCCATTCCCTTACATCCAAAGACGAGATCGTATTTGCTCACGGCGCTCTCAAAGGTCTTGCAGCCGATATGATGAAGATCGCAAACGATGTCAGATGGCTGGCATCAGGTCCGAGAGTCGGCCTGGGCGAGATCACTATCCCGGCTAATGAACCAGGTTCGTCTATCATGCCGGGCAAGGTTAATCCCACTCAGTGCGAACAGGTAACTATGGTCGCTGTACAGGTAATGGGCAATGACGTGGCTGTAGGTATGGCCGCTTCACAGGGCAACTTCGAGCTCAATGTGTTCATGCCTGTATGCGCATACAATTTCCTCCAGTCTGCACGTCTTCTTGCTGAGTCGATACTTTCATTCAACAAGAACTGCGCTGTAGGCATCAAGGCAAACAAGGAGAAGATGCATCACAATCTCCATAATTCACTTATGCTCGTAACAGCTCTCAATCCTTACATCGGATACGAGAACGCTGCCAAAACCGCCAAAAAAGCATTCAATGACAATATTTCCCTGAAGGAAGCCTGCATAGAACTGGGATTCCTTACAGCAGAAAAATATGATGAAGTCTTCCATCCGGAAGAAATGGTCTGATAAATCAACGAAAGGAAGCGTACTATGGAAACTTTCACTTACTATCCCGGCTGTACGCTGAGAACTAAGGCAAAGGATCTTGACACTTATGCAAGATCCTCAGCCGAGGCTCTTGGTATCTCCCTGGTAGAGCCTGCTGACTGGCAGTGCTGCGGAGGTGCATACACCACAGCCAAGGATGAGATAGCGACAAAACTGTCAGCTGTCAGAACTCTCAACGCCGCAAAGGAAAGCGGCACAGCACTGGTAACAGTCTGTTCAGCCTGTCACAATGTTATAAAGCAGACTAACTATGATATTGCAAATAACGATGACATGGCCATGAAGGTGAACAATTACCTTAAACTTTCCGAACCATACAGCGGCGAAACAACCGTTTATCACTATCTGGAACTCCTCCGTGACGTGGTAGGCTTTGATAATCTGAAGGAAAAGGTAGTTAATCCTTTCAAGGGAAAGAAGATCGCTGCTTATTACGGATGTCTTCTCCTTCGTCCATCAAAGGCTCTCGCTATGGATGATCCCGAGAATCCTACTATCATGGAAGATTTCATCAAGGCCATCGGCGGAACTCCCGTTATATACGCTCAGAGAAATGAATGCTGCGGCGGATATATCACAATGGAGGACAAGGCTCAGGCTGCAAAGAGAAGCGGAGCTGTTATGGATTCTGCCAAGGATCAGGGAGCAGATATGGTCATCACCGCCTGTCCTCTCTGCCTTTATAACCTCAAAAAGAACTCAGGCTCAGATCTGCCTGTTTACTACTTCACAGAACTTCTTGCCGAAGCCCTCGGCTTAAAGGAGGCAAACAATGAATAAAAATCTTCAGGAACAGATAATCCGTTCCAGCGGCGTCAACGTGCTGAAATGTATGCGCTGCGGAAAATGTTCGGGAACCTGTCCTTCATACGGTGAGATGGAATACCATCCGCATCAGTTCGTATATATGGTGGAAAGGGGAGAGATCGAACCTCTTCTCAAGTCCGAGTCACTGTACAAGTGCCTGACCTGCTTTGCCTGCGTAGAGAGATGCCCACGTAATGTTGAGCCTGCAAAGGTAGTGGAAGCTGTACGTCTTGCAACTGTACGTCAGCAGGGCAATAACCACCTGACACCTGTGCAGATCCCCGATATGCTGGATGATGACCTTCCGCAGCAGGCTATCGTTACAGCATTCAGAAAGTATACTAAGTAAGGAGGAGATAAACTATGCAGAGAATAGGTGTATTTGTCTGTCATTGCGGTACCAACATTGCCGCTACGGTAGACGTTAAAGCAGTAGCCGAAGCCCTCGGCCACGAACCCGGCGTAGTCATATCTCAGGACTACCAGTATATGTGTTCCGAATCGGGACAGAACCTCGTTAAGAATTCCATCAAGGAGCATAACCTTACAGGTGTTGTTGTATGTTCATGTTCACCACGTATGCATGAGAATACCTTCCGTAAGGCAGCCGCTTCAGCAGGCCTTAACTCCTACATGGTCGAGATAGCAAACATCCGTGAGCAGTGTTCATGGATACACAAGGACATCGCTACAGCTACAGAAAAGGCTATTATCCTCGGTAAGGCAGCAGTTGCTAAGGTACATCTCAACGCTCCTCTTACAGCAGGTGAGAGCCCTGTAGTCAAGAGAGCCCTCGTTATCGGCGGCGGTATCGCAGGTATACAGACTGCTCTTGATATCGCTGAGGCAGGCTTCGATGTAGACATCGTCGAGAAGAATCCTACCATCGGCGGTAAGATGGCTCAGATCGACAAGACTTTCCCGACTCTCGACTGTGCCGCTTGTATCCTTACTCCTAAGATGGTCGAAGCTTCACAGAACGAGAAGATACATATTCATTCATTCAGCGAAGTTGCCGATGTAAAGGGATTTGTGGGCAACTTCACAGTTAAGATAAAGAAGAAGGCACGTTTCGTTGACGAGACAAAGTGTACAGGCTGCGGTCTGTGTACAGAAAAGTGCCCCATGAAGAAGGTACCGAACGAGTTCAACATGGGCCTCGACAACAGAACTGCTATCTATATCCCGTTTGCTCAGGCTGTACCGAAGGTAGCCACTATTGACCCGAACTACTGCATGATGCTTAAAAACGGCAAGTGCGGAGTATGTTCAAAGGTATGTTCAGTGGGTGCTATCGACTACAAGCAGGAAGACCGCATTATCGAAGAAAAGTACGGTGCTATCGTAGTAGCTACAGGCTTCAATCCTATCAAGCTTGACAAGTACGATGAATTCGCATACAATCAGTGCGATGACGTTGTAACTTCCCTCGAACTCGAAAGACTGATGAATGCCGCAGGTCCTAACGGCGGTACACTTCTCCGTCCTTCTGACAAGACTCATCCTCACACCATTGTATTCGTACAGTGTGTAGGTTCAAGATGCGATGACAGCAAGGGTAAGCCTTACTGTTCAAAGATATGCTGTATGTACACAGCTAAACACGCAATGCTCATCCGTGAAAAGTATCCTGATACTGAGGTATACGTATTCTACATCGATGTACGTACTCCTGGTAAGAACTTCGATGAATTCTACCGCCGTGCAGTTGAACAGTACAATGTTCACTACATCAAGGGAATGGTCGGCAAGGTAACTCCTAAGTCCGACGGAAAGATCGATGTTCAGGCATCAGACCTTCTTGCTAACGAGCAGCTCCACATCAACGCTGATATGGTGGTTCTTGCAGCAGCCATCGAGCCTGACAAGACAGCTCGTCCGCTTGCAACAATGCTCACAACTCAGATGGATACAAATGACTTCTTCACTGAAGCACATCCTAAGTGATTTCTTCACTGAGGCGCATCCTAAGCTCCGTCCTGTTGAAAGCGCAACAGCAGGTATTTTCCTGTCAGGTGCTTGTCAGGGACCGAAGGATATCCCGGAAACTGTTGCTCAGGCAAGTGCCGCAGCTGCAAAGGCTATCGGACTTCTCTGCAAGAACAGCATCACCTGCAATCCTTGTGTTGCTCATTCAAATGAGCTTATGTGCAACGGCTGTTCATCATGTGAAAAGGTTTGTCCTTACGGTGCTATCACATATGCCGATAAGGAATTCAGAATGCCTGACAGAACTACTGCAATACGCAGAGTTGCAAGCGTTAACCCTGCTGTTTGTCAGGGCTGTGGTGCTTGTACAGTCGCTTGTCCGTCGGGAGCAATGGATCTCAACGGCTTCTCTAACAGTCAGATCATGGCGGAGGTAGACGCAATATGCAAGTAAATGATAATAAAGATTTCGAGCCTGTTATCGTTGCATTCTGCTGTAACTGGTGTTCATATGCAGGTGCAGACCTTTCAGGTACAAACAGACTTAACTATCCTACAAACGTAAAGATAATAAGAGTTCCCTGCTCATGCAGAGTAAACCCG
>CADBAC010000139.1 GCA_902792495.1 Ruminococcus flavefaciens
TGTCCCAGCGAGAGAAGGAATTCTCCTCCGCCTGTGTCGATATCCAGAAGACGCATATCAGGCTTTATACGGTCAAGTATGAGTTGTCTGTAGTCCCAGTCAAGGTCATCGTCACTGCTGTTGAAGCGGCCGTCAAGCCTTGAAAAGTCCCAACCGTGTATATGAGCGGCTTTCTCCTCGGAATGCCATATTTTTTTCATTTCGTTCATGTTCATAAATACTGCTCCTTTATATTATTATTGCAATATTATCGGTGCAGCACGGGAACACTTCTTACTCGGTGAGCCGTTCCCCTTATCGCTGCACCGAGAAGTTAATTCGTTTCATCACTTTTATCACCTTTTTCAGTTGCCCATGCATTCGTAATGCTTGTCGGTATAGCCTGCTTCCTCAGCCTCCTCGATAGTTGAGAAGTATATTCTGTTATCCTCATAAGGCAGGCTGTCACAATGAATGCTGTGAAGCTTGTGGTTGCGTCTGTTGCCAACGTATGTCTTTACACTGACAGGCGGGCTTTCCTTAACCTCAGTCTCGCTGTCATCGGTGTCATGGCTGTCGAATGTCATTTCGGCTATCTTGTCAAGCACAGGGATCTCCAGCGGGATATTGCCACTGTAGTAATCCACCACAAAAGCGATCGCACATATCAGCAATAAAACCAAACCCGTTTTTTTCATAACGACCAGCCTTTCTTTGATCAGTCAAAATCTATTCATGGAGCTGTCTATAATTAGTCCCGAGGGAACTATTTATCGTATTTTTTTAGAATCGAATCAATATGATTATCTGCTCATCACCTCGTTTATGACCTTACGTCTGAGTGCCACTACGTCAAATACATCCGTTTCACCATCGCAGCACACATCCGCTAACGCTCTGTTTGCTTTTGTTATACCCGAGCGGCCATGCAGATATTGGCTAATGCATACAAGATCGGCTGAATTAAGCTCTCCGTCTGTGTTCACATCTCCCATGCTATATTTGCATTCTGGAGCGGAAGTTCGTGTATAATCGTGAAGTGATGAAGGTTTAAGCAGATTCCATGAACCATGAGAACCTCCCTCTGATTTCATTTCACTGTCCGACTTCAGAAAGTATTTATAAGACGAGGTAAGGTCGTCCCATGTAGTGTCGGAATGGAAGAAATGTCCGTCTATATTGATGATATTCCATGCGTGATCGCTGCTGTGGACATAGTATGACTCCACTCCTGCCTCACGCAGAAGCAGGTCATAGAAGCTCGCATAGCCCTCGCAGACCGTCTTATCGTTCATTAAAACGGATGCATCATGGTGGTTGCGGTCGGCGTCAACACTGTCGTGGTCGTACCCGGTGTTATCGCACAACCAGTCATGGAGCGCTTTTGCCTTCTGAATATCGCTCATATCATCGGAGATCACTTCGTTTACGATCCGCTTAACGTTCGCTTCGACGTACTGGTTTATGAAGCCCACATCCTGTGCGCCGTTGAAATTGGCAAGGATGAAGTCTCTGTATTTACTGCTGAAATCGCCCGTTTCGCTGTCGAAGGCTGGCTCGGAATTTATTGTCATCAATGACGTACATTCATCGAAAGCCTTGCTGTCAAAAGTAACATCATCTGTAATATCTATATTTTTCAGCGAAGAACAGTTTAAAAACGCATTTTTTTCTGCTGAACCGCCATTTGCAAATTTAACATTTTCCAGTTTGGGGCAATTATAAAATACATATCCTTTAAGATCAGTTTTTCCGCTGAATAAAACATTTGTTAACAGATCATTGGATTCAAATGCACCCTGACCTATTTCAGCATCATATGGAATATCAAGTATTTCAAATCCGCAGTTTTCAAACGAGAAAGAACCAAATCGAATATAGCTGCACTGTTTTGGAAAAACTATTTCTTTAAGTGAAGAACAATCCTTAAAATTATTCTGATCAATTTCCAGTAAATCGTATGTTCCTGCAATCGATAATTTTTTCAGCAATGGTGCATTTTTTATCCTGATATATGATCTGTCATATGATTTCTGAGATTTATGCTTGAAGTGAGGTATTGTCAATTCTTCAATATGATCATTATCTATTTCGAGTTGGATCATCACTTCGTTTCCGTTTATACTTAATGATCTGAGGTTAGTTTCAAATTTGAGAGGCGGACTAATAGTGACCTGCTTTACAGTTTCAGGAATATAAATAGAAGTAGTAGGATGAACACCGTCAAGATCATCCATAGCTAATATAACAGGAAATGCGGAAAAATCAACTTCCGTTACAGTATATCCAAGTATAGTATCAGGAACGGAAATATCTGTTTCATTACCCAGATAATTTTTGACTATAGCGATTGGTTCAGTCACGCCAAATATTACTTCCCAATCTTTTACATCTTCAGGAGAAGAAATATCTGCATTTGCATTAATACCAACAGCGGTGTATATGATAATCAATGACAATATAAATGTTATCATCTTATTTTTCATAATAGTGCTCCTTAACGTTTTATATCAGACAGATGCCGAACTTAGTTTGTATCTGTTTTAAACTTCAAGCACGATATCCTTGCCGCTGGGGATGTACTCCTCGTACTTCACTCCGCACTTGTCGAAAAGCAGACATGAAGCCTTTACGCTGTTGGTATCGGAATACTTGTTGCTGTAGTAGACCACACGCTTTATCCCTGACTGGATTATAGCCTTAGCGCATTCATTGCATGGGAAAAGCGTCACATAGACCGTACATCCGCTGAGATTGCCAATATTGCTGTTGAGAATAGCATTCAGCTCGGCATGGCAGACAAACGGGTACTTGGTATCCAGCTCATTTTCGGCAGAGCGTTCCCATGGCATTTCGTCGTCGTCGCAGCCTGTGGGCATACCGTTGTAGCCTACGGAAACTATCTTGTGCTCGTCGTTGACGATACAAGCGCCTACCTGCGTAGAATTATCCTTGCTTCGCTGAGCGGACAGCATGGCGATACCCATGAAGTATTCGTCCCAGCTTATGTAATCTGTTCTTTTCATTATTTCACCTCTTGGAATAATTGGTTTTATTATCATCATTATATCATGGATGTGGTTATTTGTAAATATGTCAGCGTTTGTATTTCACGGCATCAGTTTTTTATATAATTGCAGCTAAAGTGTGGCCAAAGAGGAACACCTCTTGGAGGATGGGGAGAGGGGACCAATAAAACCCAAACAAAAGGCGGCATTCCCCTCTCCCCCTCCTCCAGTCGGTTTTCCTCTCTGGACTCTCTTTTCCCTCAACCTCCACCTCCTCACCCTTTGCCTCCTTTTTCTTTTTTCATATGGCTTAACTGACACAATTGTAGAACGGCAGTTGAGTAAGGACGAGCGCTCAAGCATTTAAGCCTTACCATAAAAAGCAAAAGTCGGCAAAGTGGGGGAAAGTTAAGGAAGGGGAGTGCAGAGGGGAAAAAGAACGGCAGTTGAGTAAGGGCGAACGCTCAAGCATTTAAGCCTGACCATTAAAAGCAAAAGTCGGCAAAAAGGGGGATGGTTAAGGAAGGGGAGTGCAGAGGGGAAAACTAAGGAAGGGGGAGAAATGCCGACTTTTACTGCGGTTTTCTCTTTCTCCCCCTTCCTTTGGTTTCCCCTTTGCATGAATGCGGCGATCACGAAAAAATCAGATATATAATTAAAAGTAACTACTATTTCCTTGTCATGCCAGCAATAAGCGCCCTGTTCAGCGCCGCTCTCTGTGCAGGTGTCAATGAATCATATTCCTCCGCCGTCACGAACTTCCCACGGCACTTTATACACACATATGCCCCCGGATTCTTTATGAATCGCCCTGCTTTCTTGTATTTTGCTTCCGCTCCGCATCCCAGACAGCGATAGAAGTATTTGTACTCCAGACGCTTTGACGGTACGTATTCCTCATCAAATCCCTTTTCCGCATTGGAAGTTGTGCGCTTGATATCGTACCCGGGATAGGCTTTCATCACTGCCGCCGCAATAGCCAGCCATCTTCCTCTGTGACCGCTTCTGCATCCGTCTGCCGCATGGACAAGTTCGTGCATTATGGTATTCTTCGCCGCCATATCGTCAACGTTATCCCCCAGCAGTCTCGCTGAAATGTTTATATCGTAAACTCCTGCGCCTCTGACTATGCACTGTCCCCACCTTTTCTTTGCACGGGTATTCACGGAAAATCTGACTGTTCCGTACTTTATGCCTATCCTGTCAAGCTGAGACATACACTCCCCTGCCAGCTTCTGAAGATCTTTCATAGTCTGCACCCTTCCTGTTCATGAATTTCTTTCGGACTTCTCCGCTGCAATTATATCACGAAGCATCGGGTGTGTCAATAAACAAGCGGAAACTTGACATCATCGGGTGTTTATAGTATACTGAAATTATCATAAACAAAGGAGGTTCTGAATATGAAACGTCTCGCTCTGACAATTGCTTCATGTATGCTTCTTGCAACAGCAGCAGCCTGTAACGGCGGATTCTACTTCGGCAAACAGGAACAAAACGAATACACGCTCATTTCACAGGAAGAAGCCAAAAAGATAATCGACTCGGAACAGGGCATAGTCATTGTGGATGTCCGCAGACAGGACGAATACGATCAGGGACATATCCCCGGTGCGGTACTCATACCCAACGAGACTATCATGTCAACTCCGCCTCCCGAACTCCCCGATATGGATCAGAAGATACTCATATACTGCCGAAGCGGCAACAGAAGTAAACAGGCCGCAAAAAAGCTGGCTGATATGGGCTATACCAATATATATGAATTCGGCGGCATAAATACATGGCAGTACGGCACGGAAATGGCTCAGCCTGCCACCGAACCCGAGACAGAACCACGCTTCCCGTCTCTTATAACTTCAGCCGCAGATATAGCGCTGTACGATCCCGATGGTCAGGGATGGAACTATATTTTCACATACAACGGTGAAAACTTCACTGCGGATTATGAATACGACAACTGGCATATCTCCGATTCCTACAAGATAAGGAATCACGACGACCTTGTGATAATCTGTCAGGCACTTGCCGATATCCATCCCATTCACGGCGCCGATCTTGAAAGCTACAGAACTGCCGAGGATATGGCTTACGAATGGGAACAGCACAACCTTGCGTATAACCTTCTTCCCGAGGATTCGCAGTGGAAAGGAAGCGCAAAGGACGTTGATATCGACCCGAAGGATCAGGGAAAAAGTATGTATCAGCTCTTCAAGGACAGACTTTCAGAGGGAGAGAGTTAATGGACAAGGATCTATTCACACAAACAGCCGAAGCCTGCAAAATGGTAACAGACCGCTTCGGAAAAGATATACTTTCAGACCGCAAACGTTTCTGTGCGGCTTTCGGAGATTTCGCACCGAAGCTTTCAAAGGAGAAAAAGGCCTTCTACCTTGCACTCAGCGAAAATACGGGCAAATACTTTCTCCGTGAGGATGAAGCTGTGCGGAACGGACAGAAGACCGCAGAATCCGTCATTCAGCGAGCATCAGCCGAACTCTGCGATTATCTCAATCCCGAGAAAAGCGAAATGGTGGCTAAAAGCTTTGCCTATGCGCTGGGTTGGGAACTCCCCGAGGAAAAAACTCTCACCGAAGATATCTCCTACATCGACGGCTCTTCATCCGTAATTGAGGAGCTTTTCAGAAAAGCCGAAAGCGGCGACAACGATGCCTGCTTCAATCTTGGCGAGAGATTCTACTACGGCAGAGGCGTAAAGCAGGACTACGAAAAGGCAGTCTACTGGTACACTCAGTCCTCAGACAGAGGCGATTGCAGTTCACAGAAAAAGCTGGCGGAATGCCTGAGACTGGGTCAGGGCGCTCCGCAGAACGACGCTCAGGCTGCAAAAAGATACGCTCAGGCCGCAGAACAGGGAGATTATGATTCGCAGAAAGCCCTGATACTTCTCTATCAGCACGGCGGAAGCGGACTCAAAAAGGATATAGATATCGCCGCAAAGCTATCGGAAAGATACGGCATCCCGCTTGGTATCAGCGAGATCGAAGCGCTTACCGAAAAGGCAAACAACGGCTCATCCGATGCACAGTACAAGCTTGGAAATCTCTACTGGCTCGGCAAAGTAACTGCACAGGACCACAAAGAAGCCGTGAAGTGGTACACTCTTGCCGCCAATCAGGGCGATCCGAATGCGATATACGACCTTGCCTGCTGTTACGCAAAAGGCGACGGTGTCCCCTGCGATCACAGCAGAGCAGCGGAACTCTACATGAAAGCCGCTCTGCAAGGCGACAGGGACGCTCTCAACAATCTGGCAAAATGCTATTTCATGGGCGAAGGAGTTGCTATGAACCGCAGCAAGGCCGCAGGCTACTTCAGAAAGGCTGCCGAAGCAGGCCATGCCGCTGCGCAGTACAATCTGGGAGAATGCTTCTTCCACGGCTGGGGCGAGGAAGTC
Source organism: Ruminococcus flavefaciens (assembly GCA_902792495.1). GTDB lineage: Bacteria > Bacillota > Clostridia > Oscillospirales > Ruminococcaceae > Ruminococcus > Ruminococcus flavefaciens_Z. The sequence continues at coordinate 6,406 of CADBAC010000139.1, forward strand.
AGCTACAGCAAGGCTGTTCTATGGTACAAAAAAGCAGCCGAGCAGTCACTTCCCGAAGCACAGTATTCCTACGGCTGGTGCTGTTTTACGGGTACTGGCATATCAAAAGATCACTGCGAGGCTAAACGGATGTTTGAAGCCGCCGCCAATCAGAACCACACTCCTGCTAAAAGAATGCTGGGATACTGCTCGATGAACGGTCTCGGCACCGCAAAAAATCTCATGACTGCCACTGAATGGTTTGAAAAAGCCGCCAACAGAGGTGACACCGAAGCCGCAGAAATGCTTGCCGTATGCTATAAATACGGCGGAGACTATCTGGAAAAGAACGAATCAAAAGCAAAACGTATCGCAGATAAATACAACATCAACTATAACAGTATATAACGGTGATGACCATGAACGATAAAAACAAACGATTCTTAGTGATGATAAGGCTTTTCCTTATCATTATCCTCTCAATATGGCTGATAATATTCATCTCACATAAGGTCATCACTCATTTTGAGTTAAAATATCTGGAAAAGGAAGGGATATACAATCCCATAACTGTGGGAGAATATGACCTTAACGTCTATCTCTACGGAAACGAAAACGGCAAGCATACTCTTGTGGGATTGTCGGGACAAGGCGTAAACACCTATTCTATGGGACTTAAAGCAACTGTGGACAGGTTTTCATCCGAGAACAGAATAGCTATTGTTGACCGAGCCGGCTACGGTCTCAGCGATTCCACAACCGTTCCGCAGACCGTTGAACAGGTCGTCGAGGACTACAGGACCGCTCTGAACAGGGCAGGCTGCAAGGCGCCTTATATCCTTATCCCACATTCCATAGGCGGAATGTATGCTACTTACTGGCAGAGCGTTTATCCCGACGAAATAGAGGGAATGTTCATACTTGACGGCTCGCTTGTGGGTGAGGAAGACTATTTCTACTACAATTCAGCCTATGAAATGTTTCTCACTACCCTTTGCAATACAGGCCTTCAGCGTGTCTTCCACGATGCCATGAAAGGCAAGATATCGTGGAGGAATCTGACCATGAAGCAGGAAAAAGCCGCAAGTATCATGGAAATGCACAGCACATTTACTTTCTCACAGCATTCCGAAAGTGTTCTTATGGAGGAGAACTTCACCGAGACCGCAAGTATCATGACACGTACAGCGTCACCGAAAATGTACATCTATGCAATGCCGAGCACTGAGGAAGATGTCAGGGAATACCTCGAATACAAGAACGAAAGCTACAGAAGCGCAGGAAAAGAACCGCCATATGATATGAGCGATACGGAAATGATACAGCAGAAAACAGACGAATTTATCGACGCTGACGTTGACAGGACGCTGTATACAAGCAGCTACTGCAATAATCTCGGTAACTGCAAGATAAGAAAAGTAGGCGGCATACATAATATATACAAGCAGAAGCCTGATGAACTGGCGGCGCTTCTGGCTGAACTCATCGAAGCTACCGAAAAATAATGCTGATATATGTCAGCGCCCAATTGGTGGAACAATAACAAAAAGTCCCGTGAAACTTGCGGTTTCATCGGGACTTTTGCTGTTTTATGCTGAAACTCCTTGACTATCGGGGGAAAATATGACATAATAATTGAGTACGCATCCGTACATGGCAACAAAATAAAGAAAGAGAGCAGAAAATATGTCAACTACATTTAAATATCTTTGTTCATTCTTAATATCTATGGGTGTTGCCTAAAGAAAGAGAGCAGAAAATATGTCAACTACATTAAAATATCTTTGTTCATTCTTAATATCTATGGTGCCTATCGTTGAACTGCGAGGCGGAGTTCCGTGGGGAGTTGCAACAGGTCTCCCATGGTATAAGGTCCTCCCGCTGTGTATGCTGGGCAATATGATACCCGTACCGTTTATCTTCTTCTTCGCAAGAAAGATCCTTGAATGGGGCAAGGACAAAAAATATATCGGCAAGTTCTTCACATTCTGCCTTGAAAAGGGCGAAAAGGGTGGAAATGCCCTGACTGAAAAAGCGCAGAAGCTGGCTAAGGGCTCAGACCTGGGACTTTATCTTGCACTCCTGCTTTTCGTAGGAATACCGCTCCCCGGCACAGGCGCATGGACAGGCACTCTCGGCGCAAGCATTCTTGACCTCAACTTCAAAAAGAGCGTTATCGCCGTTATCTGCGGAGTTCTTCTGGCA
>CADBAC010000140.1:0-8547 GCA_902792495.1 Ruminococcus flavefaciens
CGCAGGAACTACCGTTACCCGTGATGTTCCCGATTATGCCCTTGCTATCGACAGAGGTGTCATGAAGATAAACGAAGGCTACACTCTCCGCAAGCTGAAATCCCAGATCGGCCATTCACATATCAGCAAGGATAAGAAGTAATATTACCGCAGGGGCGCACAGTAGTGCGCCCTTGATTTTTCCGTCCGCTGTAAGAACAAATTCTCCCCGTTCTATTGAAAAACCGACTCGGATATGTTACAATAGGAGTATAATTTTTACCCGAAAGGATATGATAACTATGGGATTCCATCTGAGAAAAAGCATCAAGCTGGGCAAATTCTTCAAGATAAACAAGACCAAAAAGGGATACAGCATCACCGTTGGCGGAAAGAACCTTAAATTCACCCTCAACGATAAGAAGAAGCTGACCGCAAGTCTCCCCGGTACAGGCATATCCTACGATACAAACCTCGGCAAAAAGGACAGCAAGAAATAATCGCACTACCCGAACCAGCGATACGAAAGGATACTTAATGAAAAATCTTCTCTTCATAGGCGATGTCGTAGGAAAAACAGGCTGTGATTTCCTTGCATCAAAACTCAGCGGACTGAAAAAGCAGTACAATATCGACGTTACCGTTGTCAACGGCGAAAACTCATCACAGGGCAACGGCATAACCGAAGAATCCGCAGACAGCATCATCCGTGCAGGCGCTGACGTTATAACCACAGGAAACCACGCTTTCCGTCACAGGGACTCAATGCATATCTATGAGCGTGACTTCATCATCCGCCCTGCCAACTATCCCGAGGGAGGATGCGTGGGAAAGGGCGTTTGTACCCTCGATATGGGTGCATGGTCACTTACCGTCATCAACCTGATGGGCACTGCCTTCATGGACGCACTTGACAATCCGTTCACCAAAATAGACGAGATACTCGAAAATACCGACAGTAAAAATATCCTTGTGGACTTCCACGCTGAGGCCACTTCCGAGAAAAAGGCTATGGGCCACTACCTCACTGACAGAGTTACCGCTGTAGTCGGCACTCATACCCACGTACAGACCTCGGATGAGATCATACTCGGCGGCGGTACTGCATATATTACTGATGCAGCAAAGAAAAATCCAGATTTAGCTAAAGGACTTAAATCATATAAATATAATGGAAAAACAATGGAATAGCTTTTGAAATTGCTTTCGACGAAAAGACTGGCAAATCGCACAAAATCGACCGCATAATTATAAGATAATTCACAAAGTTTACCTTGGATACTTGAAATGTTCATAAATATCGTTTATAATATAAGTGTACTATAGCCGAAGTGTACTATCAAAATACTATACGTACAAATATATTACTCACAGGAGGGTTATTATCATGGAAATTTTAAAAGTATCTTCACATTCATCACCAAACTCTGTAGCAGGCGCAATCGCAGGCGTTATCAGAGAGCAGAAGGCCGTTGAGGTACAGGCAGTCGGCGCAGGCGCAGCAAACCAGGCGATCAAGGCTATAGCAATAGCAAGGGGATATCTGGCGCCCATTGGTATCGACCTTATCTGTATACCTGCTTTCGCAAATATCCAGATCGACGGCGAAGAGAGAACAGCTATCAAGCTCATTTGCGAGCAGAGATGATAAACATCTGATCTTTCGGGCGGACTTTTTGTCCGCCCTCTTTTATTGCGGGGACGCCCCCGCCGGCGGTCACGATGCCGCTCGTAAACTCACTCACTCTCTGCGGAGCGGTCAGTCTGCTTTCGCTCACTGATACAAAATGTGAGTAATTGACGTAAAATAAACATCCCCGCTTGAAGGTAACGCCGCCCTCGGCGTTACACATAAATTTATACAAACCGAAACGGAACGCCGAGGGCAGCGTTACCTGCATATTATAAAGTATAAAAAGGAAATATATGGCAACACATTTATTCAGCGAAATCGAATACCTTAAAGGCGTAGGTAAGGCAAGAGGTGAAAAATACCGTAAACTCGGTATAAACTCCCCCTACGAACTGATATACCACATTCCTCGCACCTATCTTGACTTCCGTGCATACGTCCCTGTGGCTCAGGCTAAAATGAACGAGTACAACGTCCTGAAACTGACCGTTTACAAGAAAATGCCTCCTCAGCGCATAAGGGGCGGACTTGTTATCTGCAAAGCCGCCGCTACAGACGGTATGGACGATATCCTCATAGTTGTATACAACAACGTCTTCGGCTTCCAGTCACTGAAGGAAAACGAGACTTATTATATGTACGGCAAGGTCAGCGGAAATTTCCTCCGCAAGGAGATAAGCGCTCCCGTATTCATCAGCGCTGCGGAAAAGGTGCTGATACAGCCCGTTTATCCCCTCACTCAAGGACTTTCCGTGAATATGGTCCGCACCAATATGAAACAGGCTCTGGAGCTTATGCGTGCCGACCCGTTTGAAACTCTGCCGAAAGCTGTCATGGAGAAGTACGACCTCTGTCCCCTGATGACTGCGCTGGAGAATATCCACTTCCCCGAAAGCGAAGAAGCCTCGGAAGCCGCAAGACAGCGCCTTGCCTTTGATGAACTGCTGAAGCTTCAGCTGGGTATGTCGCTGATGAAATCACGAAGCAGACGCAGTACAGCCTACAAAATGGACAGCAGTATCACTGCCGCTCCGTTTACGGAAGGGCTCCCCTTTGAGCTGACCGACGACCAGAAAAAAGCGGTGTCGGAGATAGTAACCGACCTGTGCCGTGATGTGCCTATGAACCGCCTTTTACAGGGCGATGTGGGAAGCGGTAAAACTGCCGTTGCTGCGGCGGCCTGCTACTTCACCGCAAAGAACGGCGCTCAGTCCGCACTTATGGCTCCCACGGAGATCCTCGCCTCCCAGCACTACCGCACGCTTTCGGAATTCCTCGAACCTTTCGGCGTTAAGGTCTGCCTGCTGACAGGCTCGCTTACCGCCAAGAAAAAGGCTGTGATACGTGAACAGATAGTGTCGGGCGAGATAGATGTTATCGTCGGCACTCATGCCATAATCCAGAAAGATGTGGAATACAAGGCGCTGGGACTGGTCATCACCGATGAACAGCACCGCTTCGGTGTTGCTCAGAGAGCGGCTCTTGCAGAAAAGGGAGATTCCCCCCACAAGCTGGTAATGTCGGCTACTCCCATCCCCCGCACCCTTGCTCTCATCATATACGGAGACCTCGATATATCGGCAATAACTCAGCTTCCAAAGGGACGAAAGCCCGTGCAGACCTACGCTGTCACAGGCAAACTCCGACACCGTGCATTCGGCTTCGTCAAGGCAAGACTGGACGAAGGACGGCAGGCCTATGTGGTATGCCCCATGATAGAGGACAGCGAAAGCGATCTTTTTGCCGTGAAGTCATACGCTGAGAATGCCGCAAAGGGCGATCTGAAGGGATATTCCACCGCTCTCCTCCACGGCAGGATGCGTGCCGCCGAAAAAGAAAAGGTCATGAAGAGTTTCCGTGACGGCGAGATACAGGTGCTTATCTGCACTACCGTTGTGGAAGTCGGTGTGGACGTACCCAATGCGGCGGTGATGGTCATAGAAAATGCCGAAAGATTCGGACTTTCCCAGCTTCATCAGCTTCGTGGACGAGTTGGACGTGGACAGTATGAAAGCTCGTGCATACTCATCACAGACAACACCTCAGAGGACTGCGTGAAGCGAATGAAGATAATGTCCTCCACCTCTGACGGATTCAAAATATCGGAAGAAGATCTGAAAATGCGAGGCCCCGGCGACTTCTTCGGAAGCGCTCAGCACGGCCTTCCGCCGCTGAAAATAGCGGATATCGCCTGCAACATGGAACTTATGAACAAAGCCCAGAACTGCGCAAGGGAACTTCTTGAAGCCGACCCACAGCTTAATTCCCCCGAAAACAGAGCGCTGAAAATGGATGTTATGAGACTTTTCAACAAGGATATCATTGGATAGAAAGGAAATGAATGCTATGTCAGATGAACTCAAAGACCAATTTGCCCCATTACTCCAAAAACTTGAACGAAACGAAATAATGCTGAACCTTAAAAGATCAGAAAATATGTCCGCAGGTGCAAGCAAATTCGGCGGCGAACCCGATCTTCCGTCCGATCATAAATGGCCTTACTATAAAGAAAAGCCACTGTCTTTCCTTGCACAGATCGATCTTGCTGAAGCCTCGGAGTACGATACAGAGGGACTTCTCCCCAAAAGCGGTACTCTCAGCTTTTTCTATGAGTGCGACGAACAGCCGTGGGGATACGACCCGAAACACGCAGGCGGTGCAAGAGTATACTATTTCCCCGAGGGAACTGAACTTGTAAGGACTCCCGTCCCCGATGATATGCCTGAATACCTGAAACTGTCCGAATACAGCATGATATTTTCCTCTCGCTCAGGATATCCTGATCTGAGTGAACTTGATGAATATGCCGCAGATATCGGTACTGCCGTTCCCGTATACAGTGATGACGAGGAAGATGAACTGTGGGACTCCTACATGGAGTGGACAGAACGTGACGGCGCTGAGAACACGAAGCTTCTGGGCTATGCGGAACTTGTGCAGAACCCCATGCGTGATGAATGTGAAAAAGTCGCCGTGCGCAGCATCTACACAGGCGACAACGAATACCGTAAAGATCTCACAGACAAAGACAACGAAAATATCGAAAAAAACAAGCTTGACTGGATACTGCTTTTTCAGCTTGGCGACGATATAGCAGAATCGATCGGCACTATGTTCGGCGACTGCGGAAATATCTACTTCTGGATAAGAAAGCAGGATCTGGCTGAACGCAGATTCGATAAAGTCTGGTGCATACTTCAGTGCGGATAAAAATATGCGGAGTTTTCAACAATGCGGATGCAAATGTTGAAAACTCCGCTTTTAATGTATCATTCACTGTTGTATGCACATACTATCTCTGCGGATATCTTCCGCAAAGAAAGGTGATCGCCAATGAGAAAAACCGCATACACCTCAGCTATTCTTGCCGCACTCTCGGTACAGCCTGCCGCCGTTATCGCCGCAGACAATACCTGTCACGGCTACGGTCAGGGTACGGCTGTTGACGATAAGAACCGTCCATGCGGCGCTGTAAGCTTCACCGAACAGTACAGCAGCCTCGGCGCCTGTGCCCTTACTTCCGACGAGAACAGGATAATCCTCACATTCGATCAGGGCTACGAAAACGGATATACCTCGAAAATTCTTGATACGCTGAAAGAAAAAAATGTTCAGGCAATTTTCTTCCTTACGGGAGATTACGCAAAAAGCGAGCCTGAACTTATAAAGCGTATGATAAAAGAAGGGCATATCCTGGGCAATCACAGCATGACTCATCCATCTATGCCTTCTCTTTCTCAGGAAGGGGCAAAGGAGGAGATAATGTCGCTCCACAACTATGTGCTGAACAACTACGGCTACGAAATGCAGTATTTCCGTCCGCCCTGCGGTGAATACTCCGAGCAGACCCTTGATATCACGCAGAAATGCGGATACAGGACACTGTTCTGGAGTTTCGCCTACGTGGACTGGAAACAGGATGAACAGCCCGAACCATCGGCTTCACTTGAAAAGCTGATATCCTCGGCACACGGCGGAGAGATACTTCTCCTTCATTCCGTATCATCCACAAACGCAGCGATACTCGGTGAACTTATAGACAGTCTTCGTGCTGAGGGATACAAGATATAACAAAAGCCGTACAGAAAGACCCCCATCCTTCTGTACGGCTTTTCCCATTTCATCCCACTACAACAACATCCGAAGATGCTGCTATCATGTCAGAACCTGTCCACATAGAGTGAATGTACGGATTTTCAGGCATAATTTTGTCAGTGACAAGGCAAAAATCCGCCGACGGGCTGTCGCCCTTCAAGGATTTTTAACGCAGTCACCGGCAAAATTTGACGAAAAGATTCCTATGTGGACAGGTTCTCAAACAGCCCATGTTTTTACGGCTTACCGTTTCCGATATAGTATCTGCCGTCAAGACATGAAACTATCATGCCGCTCTTCAGCAGTTTCTTGGTTATGGCACAGAAAGCGTGCGGATTGATGATGCCTGCTTCCTGAAAAGTTACAGCGTGTTCAGCGTCAAAAGCTCCCGAAGCGGCAAGCTTCTTCATGATGTGCTGCTGTCTTATAAGCGGTATCGGCGGAAAAAACATAGACTCACCCCCAAGGGGAAATATCCCCGTATAATAATAGTTTAATTTGTACCCCTGAGCTTTTCAGCTCTGCCGTGCCACCCCATTGACACGGCCATTATGCGTCCCCACGGAGCAGTGCCCAATAATGTATATCACGTAAGATCATCGAAATCCCGTCGATGATTATTCCCCATAAGACAGGCAATACAATTAATCCCCCGTATTACCGCCTTACTTCTTATATTTACCCATACCATTTGCCGTCCCCACGGCTTATCATGACAGATGAGTTCATTTTTCGCCTAAAATCCAAGCTGTAGTTGCAAGCAGATCGAATATTCCGGATACCCCGTCGAGAATATCGCCGATTACCCCTAACCGGCCGATTCTGCTGCCCATTTTGGTTATGATGTTCATTACTCATTTTCCTCCGACTGAACAGGCTGTGTTGTTTCAGGAACTCTGTAGGACTGTGATGCTGTGTCATCTTCAAGATCCACATTTATCAGAAGTCCGCTGTCGCTGCCCGTGACCTTAGGCATAACGCCGTTCCATTTCTGAATCTGCTCATAAGCTATTACCTTATTGGAAAGTGATTCCTCAAGGAGCTTGTTCGCATCCGCCTGAGCCTGAGCTTCGGCAAGTATTGCCTCTGCCTCCGCATTAGCGGCGATGACCTTCTTTTCAGCTTCGGTCTTGGCTATTACCTTAGCCTGTTCCTGTTCTGTCTTGGTCTTCAGAAGATTCTGTTCAGCTACCTGTTTTGCTTCGATCGCAGTGTTGAATTCAGCAGAGAAATCGAAGTTTACAATATTGAATTTTTCAATGTAGATACCATAGCCGTTAAGCTTTTTGTCAAGATCGCTCTTTACCTCGTCACCAACAGCGGCACGCTCTGTTATAAGCTGTTCTGCGGTATACTTTGCAGTTGCCGACTTCATGCATTCCTGTACCACGGGAGTGATAAGGACTGTCTGATAATCAATGCCGACATTCTTGTACATATCCGCTGACTTATCCGAAACGAGCCTGTAGTTTACGGCGATGGTACTGCTTACCGTCTGAAGGTCCTTTGAAACAGCCGATGCAGGAGTTTCGTATACCTGTATCTTGTTGGACATACTCTCTACCTGCTGAATGAAGGGAGCCTTCACATGGAAGCCCTCAGTGAATGAGGTCTCGGCAACTTTGCCAAGAGTAAGTATAACGCCCGTATTACCTGCGGGAACTATTGTAAATGAGCTTGCTGCAAGACCGATGGCAGCTAAAGCAACAACTGCTATCTTTAAACCCTTGAAGCTTTTTTTGATGGAACCGTCTTTATTGAGTTCCTGTATCTTGTTCATAAACTTTCTCCAGTTCTATATCATTGTATATCTCAGGTGATATCTGCCTGTTTTGTTATAAGCTTTTTTCTGTTCTGTGTTTGAGTGCATGACCGAGCAGCATAACGAGTATATCGTCGATAGGACCCGGTGCCAGGTCGTTCGGGGATAAAACATAAACGAGAACCAATAATGTGATGATTATTTTTCCTGTGTTATTCATGTACATCCTCCTTTTCTTCGGGTCAAGCCCCGAATTCGTCGAGTATCACTTTAAGTCCTTTTTCCATTTCAGCTTTGAGGTAACCGCTTCGGTAAGCAATGATCATGACATACATGGCCTTTTTAAGCTTGACCTCATCGGTGATCTCACTGGCATACTCTGCAACTTCATGCTCAACGAGTTCTCTGATCTCGTCGGTATTGAATTTACCTCTTTCCTCAGCCTCAAATATTATCTTGCACAGGATATTGTACAGCAGTTCATCGGAAATGATATCATCTGAAGTATCCTCAACGTCACCGTTGACGTAAACCATCAGGTTAGCGATATCATCAAGCTTCATAGCGCCTCTGAGCATATTTATCAGCAGGATTCTGAGAACCTGCTGCTGAGTATACTTTTTTCTGCCTCTCGTCGGAGAGACCCAGCCACGCTTTATCCAGTTCTGGATAGTGGTGCCTTCGAGACCTGTAAGCTTGGAGAGCTGTGAGAGCGTAAGCCCGCCTGTCGCTTCGAGAATTGGGGAAATAAGTGAAAAAGCAGCGTCTTTAGCCTGCCCGGAGTATTTCATGGTTGTTCCTGGTATGAATCGATTCAAAGTTCAACATCTCCTCTCACGTGATGATATGATTATATCATAAGTTCATATGAACCGCAACCGTGTTCTGATGATAAATTTAAGCGTTTTCAAGTTCTTTTTGCTGTTTTTTATAATATATCTCTCTTTTTCTTATTTTTTCTCTTGTTTTTAAGCTTTTTCAAATGAATTGCTTTTTACTCCAAAAAATCAGGGACGCTGTTTAACTGCTGTACTCATACAGAAACTTTATACGCATTTATCGGGGAAAAACCTTTCTG
>CADBAC010000140.1:8677-11757 GCA_902792495.1 Ruminococcus flavefaciens
AAAATTAATAGTCTTGGGAAACAGATTTGAGAAGATCCTTCTTCAAAATGTCTACCTCAATAATTCATACAAAACTTCTATATAAGAACAGCCGTTAACTGCACATATTTTGCAGAGGAAGCGTCCCTGATATTCTTTTCATTCATTTCCTACTGAATCCCTGATATAGGCAGTCAGTACAGCCGAAGCATCCCTTGCGTCGATGATACCGTTGAAATCATAATCCGCAAGGATCTGATCGACTTCAAGGTCCGTTCCCAGCGATGCCTTTGCGTATGCTGTGAGTATGGATGTAGCATCTCTGCCGTCAACGATATCGTCACCGTTTACGTCGCCCATTTTTTCCGAGCAGGCAGGCATTGTCTCCCACTTATATTTGTGAAGCGGTGAAGGGCATTCCATTACATGGCCTTTGTGTGATGCTTCATCAGTTACCTCGCTGTCAGCTTTCAGGAACCAGTCATAATTCACCTCATCTCCGTCATCCCATGTGGGGTCAACGTGGAAATAGTGATCTCCCAGTCTGACGATGACCCATGCGTGATCATCCGTTTCAACATAGCATGAATCCACTCCTGCTTCATGAAGCAGAAGATTCAGCGCAAGGGCATAGCCTTCACAAACTGTCTGATCGTTAAGGAATACAGAACCATCCACATGATTCTTTTTATCCTCAACAGTTTTGGTATCATATGAAGTCATACTGCAAAGCTTGTCATGGATCGCCTTGACTTTTTCCATATCCGACATATCTTCAGTTACAGTTTCTGCTACTGTCTTTTTTACACAGTACATTACATACTTATTGATGAAACCGATATTATTGGCTTTTTTGAAGTTTGACTTTATAAAGTCCTCATACTCAGGCTTCAGTGAACCGTCATCGTTTACAGGCGATTCACCGTTGATGGTCATAAGTTCGGGGCAGTCATTGAAAGTCTCTCCGCTTATGGACTGATCTGTACTGATATTGACATTTTTCAGAGAACTGCATTCCCAGAAAGCGCTGTAGGCAATATCCGCATCGCCCTTGAATGTAACTTCTTCAAGGTAAGGATTTCTATAAAAACACATATGCGGTATTTCCACATCTCCGCTGAAAACGATCTCTTTTATTGCCGAAGCCTTGAATGTTCCTTCTTCGACTGTTGTCGGGCACGGGGGAAGTACAAGCTTGTCTGCAATGATATTAAGGAAAGCATCATGTTTTATCCCAAGTCTTTTCAGGTTGTCAGGAAAAATCAATTCCTTGATATTCTGATTATTATCCCAGCTGCCTAAATGTTCGATGATAAGCTTATCAGTATCCTTCAGATCGGGCATATCGTTTATATCTTCAAAATCTGTTACCAGCCACAGCGTCTTGTCATTCAGTGCATTCTCTCCTAAAAGCGTGAAGGAATCTCTGACGGCGCCTCCTGAGATCAGCCTGTTATACTCGCTGTACTTTCCGCTTTCCTTTGTATATTCATTATAGTCATCAGCCTTGTACAGAACTTCTTTTCCATCGGGATAAACAAGCTTTATCCGGAGCACATGAGTTTTAGAAGCAAGCCAGTGTTCCTGATTTATTTTAAGATTATCCATGACCCTTATCGTTACGACATCAGCAAATACATTGGTTTTGTCATATATGTAATTATGATCATACATAAAATTAATTCTGTCAAGATCCAGATTCACTGCATTATAATATGCATTTGATGAACAGTTATACACTCTGATATCCTGCGGCATATAAGCCATAGCCTCAAATTGCATTTTATATCCCGAACTGTCTATCAGTGTGATATCATCAATGTTAGTATCGTTGTCGATCCATTCGGTATCGGATATCAGCACACTGTCGGGAACATGGACTGTCAGGGAAATGCTGTCTTTTTCAGCAACATCGGGAGCATAAATGATCTCGCTGAGTTTCACGTTATTGATCTTGTATCCGTCATATTCCTCCGGGATAGTTATCTCATGCTGTCCCAGACCTACCAGTATCTTCAGATAGTTTTTACCGTCTGCGCCCTTATAGCTTATATAACTATTTTCGTAATACGGATTTGTTATTACCGAAGGATATGCTGTCTCTTCTCTTTTATAGTGGGAAGCGGCATAAACGAACATAAGGCGATCAATTCCCTCTTCCGGTATCGTCTCATCATTTACTTCTTTTATTGTATACTCACGCATCTCCTGATAATCGTCAGCTTTCAGTTCTTCCTTTTCGCCTGACGGATATACAAGGGTAATGTGCGGTATACCTGTGACCATGCATTTCCAGTGCTTGTTGACCACTTCCACTTCTTCGGGAATGTTCAGCACTACTGTGTCTGTCAGCAAGGGTCCATTTTCAGTCACAGCAGCATAGACGTGTCCAAGATCAAGCTTTTTCACATCCATAGCTTTATAATCAACAGGGACAGTATACTCAACATCACGCAGGCCGATACCTATGAAATATCCGCCTTCTTCTTCATCATACAAAAAGCTGAGGTCGGGTGATAATTTATCCTGCTTTTCTGTTTTGAACGTGCTTTCAAAAGCTGTGCTGACCTGTGCATTTCCTGTGCAGACCGATACAGACTGAAACGCCATAAGCGACGCTATAAATGCTGATAATACTATTCTTCTGATATTCATTCTGTTATTCTCCTATCAGCTGCATTCTCTGTATTTTTATTGTACTGATGATGCCTTTGTATATGCAGTCAGAACTGCCGAAGCATCTCTGCCGTCAACGACTCCGTTGAAGTCGTAATCGCCAATGATACTGTCGATATCCGAATCTCCGCCTGCTGAAGATTTAGCATAGCCGTTAAGTATTGCGGAGGCATCTCTGCCGTCGAGGATATCATCCTCGTTCACATCGCCCATCTTGTCTGTGCATTTTGGCATTTTCTCCCACTGAAAGCTGTGAAGTTCCGACGGGCACATTAGTTTCCAGCCAGCGTGGGAAGGGTCATCTGTTATCTCATCGTCTGAATCCAGGAACCAGTCATAAACCACATCGGTGCCGTCATCCCATGTAGGGTCAACGTGGAAATAGTGATCGCCAAGCTTGACTATCACCCATGCATGATCCGTTG
>CADBAC010000141.1 GCA_902792495.1 Ruminococcus flavefaciens
CCTTCTCGATATCAAGTCCCATTACGTGTACCGTGAACTTGTCCCCCACATGGATCCCCCATGTTTCGGCAAATTTGCTGAAAAGCCAGAGTCCGTCTTCGTCGTCGGGGTCGAAGTCGCTTCCCTCTTCGGTCTGCGGTACGGTAACGATGGTATCATCCTGAAAATAGCAGTACATCTCGGCGGTGTTGTATTTCTCGTCAGCTTTTCCCAGCACCTCGGTGCGAAGCTGAGCATCCTTTACAGCGCCGATATCCTTTATCTTTTTCAGCTGTTCATCGCTGAATCCTGCACCGTATATCCAGCCGTCAGCAAAATTTGCGGACTTTTCGTACGCCTCCCTCGCCTTATTGCCGCCTATGACGTTCGCCTGAAATCCCGTATAGCACCACATGGCAATGAGTGAAAGCAGCATTATCGAGAAAAACTGTGCAAAGTTAGCCTTTATGTCTCTTAGCATTTTACGTTTCAGCATTGCCGTCACCTCACCATTCGATATCGCTGACGGACATAGGATTTTCGTTGGTCTTGACGGACTTTATCTTGCCGTTGCGCATATGTATTATCTTATTGGCGCATTTTGCTATATCGGCATTGTGAGTAACGACGATAACTGTATTCCCGTGTTCTGTGGACAGCTTCTGGAGAAGGTCTATCACCAGCTTGCCCGTTTCGGAATCAAGTGCGCCTGTGGGTTCGTCGCCGAGGATTATTTTCGGATTCTTGGCAAGTGCCCTTGCAATGGAAACTCTCTGCTGCTGTCCGCCTGACATCTGTGTGGGGAACTTGTTTTTCTGGTCGGAGAGTCCGACTCTGTCCAGCATTTCGTCAGCGCTGAGTGCGTCCTTTTTGATATCTTTCACCAGCGCTACATTCTCATAAGCCGTAAGGCCGGGAAGAAGATTGTAAAACTGAAAAATGAACCCGATAGTGTCAGCACGGTATTCCGAAAGCTGTTTGTCGTTATACGATGATATCTCCTTGCCGTCAACGATGACCTTTCCCTCGGTTGGTACGTCCATACCTCCAAGCATATTCAGCACCGTGGACTTTCCTGCGCCCGACTGTCCGAGAATGACTACAAATTCCCCTTTTTCTATGGTGAAGCTTACATGGTCAACTGCGACCTGTTTTCCTTCGCCTTTTCCGTAGATCCTGACTACGTCCTTGAATTCTACTGCTGTCATAATATCCTCCTTATTCTAACTATATCATCTGTTAGTTATAACAAACTATATAAGAATTATAACACTCCGAAACACAACAATCAATACCGCAGACAAAAAAGAGGAGAAACTCCCAGTTTTCTCCTCTTTTGATACGTTTTTTTATACACAAATGCTCCGAACAGACATTGTCTTGTTAGCCTTCGTTATCATCTTCAGGTATCTCGTGACCTTTAAGGTCTGTCATGCTTCTCATTCCTATTGCAAGAGTCGAGGCATTATGCAGAAGTGCAGACATGGCAGGCGGAAGTATTCCCACAACTCCAAGTACGATAAGTCCTGCGTTGAAGCCAATGATAGTTCTGTAGTTGCGGTGTATCCTCTTCATCAGCCCGTCGCTGAGTTTTTTCAGCTCTACAAGAGCGTAAAGGTCCTCGGCAGAAATGGTGATATCCGCTATTTCACGGGCAATTGCCGCTCCTGTGCTGATAGCTATACCTGCATCGGCTTCGCTGAGTGCAGGAGAATCATTCACACCGTCGCCTATCATAATGACCTTGCGGCCTCTGCGGTGTTCCTCACGAATGAACTCTGCCTTATCTTCGGGAAGCACTTCTGCGTGGTATTCGTCCACGCCGACCTTTTCCGCAACAGCTTTTGCAGTCCGCTCGTTGTCGCCGGTCATCATGACAACATTTGCGATGCCTGCGGAGTGAAGCGCATCTATAACGTCAGCGGCTTCGCTTCTCAGCGGGTCTTCGATGCATATTACTGCCGCAACCTCTCCGCCTATTGCAAGGTAAAGATGAGAATACTGCTTGGGCAGATGTCGGAATATCCTGTCATCAGGCACTTTGCATCCCTCGTCCTCAATGACGAAATGATGGCTTCCGATGAGTACCTTCTCCCCTTCCACAGAACTTAATATGCCGTGAGCGACAACGTATTCAACTTTTGAATGGCGCTCCTCGTGGAGAAGTCCACGCTTTTCCGCTTCTTCCACAACAGCGTTGGCTATTGAATGTGGATAATGCTCCTCCAGACAAGCGGCAAGCCTGAGCATTTCATTCTCGTCACGTCCGCCGAATGTGATTATCTCCGCAACTTTCGGCTTTGAATAGGTAAGTGTGCCCGTCTTGTCGAAAACTATGGTATCCGCCTCGGAAACGGCTTCAAGGAAACGTCCGCCCTTGACGGTGATACCTGCACGGCTGCACTCACGCATTGCGGAAAGCACGGATATCGGCATTGCCAGTTTAAGTGCGCATGAGAAATCCACCATGAGTATGGACACTGCCCTTGTCACGTTTCGTGTTATGAGGTAAGTGAGCAGAGTTGCGCCCAGACTCCACGGCACCAGTCCGTCAGCCAGATGCGAAGCCTTATCTTCTGCGGCTGACTTCATCTTTTCCGACTCCTCTATCATCTGAACGATACGGTCGTATCGTCCGCCGCCTGCGGTATTTGTGACGGAAACGGTGCATTCGCCGTCCTCCACAACAGTACCTGCGTAAACGTAAGCGCCCCCGGACTTGTGGACAGCCACGGATTCGCCTGTCATTGAAGCCTGATTTACCATAGCATCGCCCTCTATGACCTTTCCGTCCAGCGGTATCATCGAGCCTGTGCGGATAACTATGCAGTCGCCCTTGCTGACGGATGAAACAGGCACAAGAACTTCGCTGCCGTCGGAAGCTTTCAGCCAGACCTGTTCAACTCCGAGGGACATCGTCCTTGCAAGGTCGTCAACGGAGCGCTTATGAGTCCATTCATCGAGGATATCGCCTATCTTCAGCAGGAACATTACCGAGCCTGCGGTGTTGAAATCGCCTCTTGCCATTGATACTCCGATGGCAACTGCGTCGAGAACGGCAACTTCAAGCCTGCCGCTGAACAGACATTTCAGTCCCCTCCATATGTATCTTACCGATCTTACTGCGGAAATCACCCGCCTGATCGGTGCGGGGATGATAAGCTTGTGGATTATCCTGTGCGCTATGGCAGAGGTAAGCTTCTCCTCATACTCACGGTTAAGTTCCCTGCCTGTGTGGTCGGGCACAAGAGAAGTGCATCTCTCAGCGGTGAATGACAGGTTGGAAAGCCCGTGGATAATGTCCTCCCTCGGGCAGACATATGTTATAACGGCATCGCAGGTGCGCTCGAAAACCTTTACTCTGCTGACACCTTTCACTGCCGACAGCGCATACTCTGCGATATCAGCCTGATGAAGCGTCATTCTCGGCTGGCAGAAGTGTACACGTATCCGGCCTTTTGATTCATGCAGTATAGTACATCTCATAAAAACTCTCCCTTATGGAAACAGACCGCCGAAGCGGTCTGCATTGTCTGATATCGGAATCACTCTTCGCTTGTGTCAGCTATCTCCTCATCAGCGCACTCATCTGCGATAACAGCAGCTTCTTCCTCAGCAGCACGCTCCTCGTTGATAGCCTTTGCATCGGACAGTATGTCGTCACAGTTTTCACGAACAGTAGTAACTGTTTCCATTACTGTATCCTTTGCACGGAGAACAGCAGCTGTAGCATTTGTATAGCATTTCTTAGCGTCTTTGCTTGAAAGCACCTTGATACCTGCCGTTCCAAAAAGAACTCCGCCTGCAAACAGACCGATCTTTGACCATGAAATATTCGACATTAATATCACCTCTTATTCGCCATTCTGTGGCTTTTCTTTAATACTATGATATCACATACAGGGGCGTTGTTCCGCTCCGAAACGACAAAAAATGCTATCATCTGCTAATATCCGTCCGCACCGATATTGCGGCTGTGCCGTACCGCTTTAAAGTGTTCCGCTCCAATCGGGCACGGCATATATTGACATTTCCGTTTACATGGGATATAATCATCATATCAATGTTAAGGAGAACGTCATGGATAATAGAAAACCGATTCAGGTCAGCAATGATATGAATGTGCTGATAGCTATAGATTCATTCAAGGGCAGCCTTACTTCTCTTGAAGCAGGCAGAGCCGCCGCCGAGGGAATAAAGCGTGTATTTCCCAATGCGGTCACCGAGATCAGACCCGTTGCGGACGGCGGAGAGGGCACAGCCGATGCCCTTACGGAAGGACTTGGCGGAACCGTAGAAAAAGCGGAAGTTACAGGTCCTTCCGGGAAAAAGGTCACAGCCCGATACGGCATACTCCCCGACGGCACAGCAGTCATAGAAATGGCGGCGGCTTCGGGACTGACTCTCATCCCTGCAAGTGAACGTGACCCTATGCATACCACTTCATTCGGCACAGGCGAACTCATCCGCAGCGCCATTGAAAAGGGCTGCCGCAGATTCATCATCGGCATTGGCGGAAGTGCCACCAACGACGGAGGTATCGGCTGTTTGCAGGCTCTCGGATTCGGTATGCTCGACGAAAACGGCCGTCAGGTAAGCTTCGGTGCGTCAGGGCTCGCTCAGCTTCATGATATTGATATGAGCGGAGTTATGCCACAGCTGAAAGAATGCACATTCAACATTGCCGGCGACGTAAAAAATCCCCTCTGCGGCGAGAAGGGATGCAGTAAAGTATTCGCCCGTCAGAAAGGCGCTGACGATGCTATGATAGAAAAATTCCGTTCTGGACGCTGTAAAAAATGCGGATATCGTCATTACCGGCGAAGGCTGTCTCGACGGTCAGACTGCCATGGGAAAAGCTCCCGCAGGTATCGCCGCCATAGCAAAGAAGTACGGCAGACCCGTCATCGCCATAAGCGGCATTGCAGGCAAAGGCGCTGAGAAATGCAACTCCTGCGGCATCGACGCATTTTTTCCTGTTCTGCGCAGAATCTGCACCGCCGAAGAAGCTATGGAAAAAGCCGCAGCTGCCGCAAATGTCTCAGATACCGCCGAGCAGATATTCCGCCTTCTTGCAATATGCAGCTAATTCTGAGTTTACATCTGTCAGCCGTTGCGGCATTTGTCGTAGATGCGGAATGTTATCGGAGCGGAACCGCATCTTTCGTATGAAGTAAGCCTGAACTCCTTTTCGCTGAATTCGGGGAAATATACATCGCCGTCGTATTCCTCATCGAGGACAGTGAGATATATCCTGTCGGCTATGGCAAGTCCTTCACGGTAGACTGCCGCTCCTCCGCAGAGAAAAATATTCTCCCGTCCCGATCTTACGGCGATCTCAACGGCTTCTGCAAGATTGTGGGCGAGGGCCGTACCTTCGGGAGCGGTCTGAAGTTTCGCTGACACTACAATATTATATCGGTTCGGAAGCGGCCTGCCTATGTCCTCATAGGTGCGTCTGCCCATGATGACCGCACCGCCGCTTGTAATTCTGCGGAAGTAGGCCATATCCTCGGGAATATCCCACGGTATCTTTCCGCCTGCACCGATAACTCCGTTTTTTGCGGCGGCGGCAATAATGCTTATCATACCTCTTTAAGTCCCTCCAGAAGCTGAGCCACTGTCTTTCCGAGGACGGGATGGCGGTAATTCGGCATAAGCTGAGCGGCAGGCTCAAGTACAAAGCTTCTGTTGTGCATATCTGCGTGTGGGATGATAAGGTCGTCATCCTCCATTATCACCTTGTCGTAGAAGATGATGTCAAGGTCGAGAGTACGTGGTCCCCAGTGTATCTCACGTTTGCGGCCGGCCTTATTTTCAATATCGTGAAGCAGATCGAGAAGTCCGTGAGGCGAAAGCATGGTGCGGAATCTGACAGCGCCGTTTATGAAATCGTCCTGTTCGGTGTAGCCGTAGGGCTTTGTCACGATAAGGTCGGAACAGCGGATATCCTTATTGTAACGGCTGTTTTTCAGTTCAGCTACGGCATTTTCGATACAGCTTCGGCTGTCGCCCATGTTCGAGCCAAGAGCCACAAGTACGTCGTGCCAGCCACGCTTTATCTTCACAGAAACAGACCCGAACTCCATATCTATGGGAGCTTCGGGTTTTCTTATTTCTATCTCAACGCTGTCCACAAGGCTGTATTCACAGAGAATAGCCTCCGCTACGGACTGAGCGGCGGTCTCGATAAGTTTGTATGTATTTTCGGTCATCACCCTGCCGATGAGTTCGCAGACAGTGCCGTAATTCACGGAATCATCAAGGCAGTCGGAAATGCCTGCTTTTTCGGTGTCAACGTACAGCACAGCATTGACGCAGAAATTCTGACCGTTGATGTTCTCATGCTCGAAAACTCCGTGGTGAGCGAATATTTTCAGTTCATCAATACAAATCTTATCCATTTCTGTAACCTCTCATTATAGCTTCAGTCATTTTAACAGCACGGGCATTTTCCCTGACATCGTGAACTCTGATAAAGGAGATGCCCTTCATCACGCCTGCCACGGTAATTGCAAGAGTGCCTTCCAGCCTGTCATCCGAGGGAAGGTCAAGGGTAAGGCCTATCACCGATTTTCTCGATGCTCCCAGAAGCACGGGAAGTCCCATAGCTTTGCGGAATTCGTCTATGCGGTCAATGGCTTCGAGGTTGTTCTCGTAGGTCTTGCCGAATCCCACACCGGGATCAACGATTATCCTGTCACGGGAAATTCCTGTCGGCATAGTCGGTGTTGTCCCTGTTGTGCATAAGACAGCAGGCCGCTCCCGTTTTGGCAATCAGAGCAGCCATTTCGCCGCCGTCATAGCGAAGTCCCCATATGTCGTTGATAAGGTCGGCACCTGCGGAAAGTCCTGCTTCTGCCACTTTATATTTATAAGTATCAAGGGAAACGGGAATGTCGAATCTCTGCTTTATCGCTTCGATAACGGGAACGACTCTCTCGATCTCTTCTGCGTCGCTTATTTTTGTATATCCGGGACGAGTTGATTCTCCGCCCACATCCACGATATCCATGCCCTCGGCTATCATCTGCTCGGTATGCCGTAAAGCGCTGTCGATGCTGTTGAAGCTTCCGCCGTCGGAAAAGGAATCGGGGGTTACGTTGAGGATCCCCATGATATAGCATTTTTTGTCCGTGTCAAATCTGTGTCCGCCGATATCCATAGCTTAAACTCCTATCTCGTTGTTGCGTTTGTATTCAGGCCAGTTGCATTCATTCTGAGCTTTACAGCAGAAGCATAGCCTCGACTTTTTGTCCGCACGGAAAAAGATCTTCTCCAGCTCTGTCTTGCCGCTTTCGGCAGTGCGGTGAGCGGAGATAAGGCTGATTATCTCCCTTTTCACATCTTCGGGACAGCCTGTTTCACTGAGGATATCCCCTGCAATAACTGCGCTTGCCTTATCGTGAGGGATACCGCTGCGGTACTCCTCAACTCTGCCGATATCATGAAGCAGCGCCGCCGAATAGATTATATCGCAGTCAGCGTCTATGCCGTTTTCCTGACAGAGGATGAGTGCTATCCTTGCCACATTGAGGAAATGCTCCATATCGTGGCCGCAGAATATCCTGTCCTTTTCCATATCTTCAAGCTCTTTCACAAGCTGACGGTAACGCTGATTTTTTATGATCTTATTTGTAAGTTCCAGTTTCATTTTTCATCTTCCGAATAGTAGGATTACGGATCATTTTTATGCTGTCCGTTTTCTGTCATTATACATTATTATTCACAGATTGTCAATATCTCCCCTTGCAGCACCACGGAAATCAATAATATTTTGTAGGGGCTGCCTTTGGCAGTCCTTGCAATAATCAGGAGGGCCGCCAAAGGCAGCCC